>JAGYMR010000321.1 GCA_018400515.1 Tangfeifania sp. | reverse complement strand
GAACCAAAAAGCGGTCCTGCCGGGATGTCTTTGTTTCCCCGCTGATTGTGCCCACCTGCATCGAAGATCATTGCTCCCTGGAAATTCCTTGATCTCATCGCTTCCAGGTCTTTGGTTATCGCTTCTTTGGTAACATTGCCGTTGAGCCACCACCACCAGCAATTTAAACCATAACGGTTCTCCGGGTTTTTGAAATTCTTTTTCAGGTGAAGGTAAAGGTCGCTTGAATTTCCGGAGGTTTCATTATGATTCCTGCAACTGATTGCCGGGATCAAAAAGAGCAGTAAAATAAAATAATTTAATAAACGAAAGGCCATTATTCTTATTTTAAAAAGTTCAATGAATTCGGTTCTTCTCCGGCAAAAGATAGCCATAAAATTTATTTTTAAAACAATTGCCGGAGAAAATGTGGATATCCTCTTCGACAAAAACAATTTTTTAGCGGTATCACATGTAACTCGCACTATAAGCATCACCTTTTGTGTTATGACTAAAAATGCTCGTTTTATTCGGCCTGCTAAAACTTAAGAAAAAAAATCGCTATTATGAAACCCCGAAAAGAGCACTATCGCAAAAAGCTCCCACACTTTCAGCAACCCGGGCAGTGGTATTTCGTAACCTGTATCCTCAAAGGCGCCATGCCCAAAGGTGCATTGAACAAATACGCCACAAAGCTCGAAGCAGCCAAAAACCTCTACCTGTTGCTGAAGGAGAAGGCAAGCACTCCGGGAGACGGAGTTTCGGGAGACGGAGTTTCCAACTCCGGCATCTCCCTGTTAAACGACTTAGAAAGTCCAACTCCCGGGCGGCCTCCGACTCCCCAAGCTGCTACGCAGCAAAACTCCCAACTAGCCCAGGCCCGCAAAGACTATTACACCGCCGTGCGAAAATACCGCCTTGCTTACGATAAAATCCTGCACCCTTCACAAGAGTCCACCATCAACCTCACCAAAGAAAACAACCGAAAAATAATAGAAGAAGCCTTGCTTTTTTGGGAAGGCAAACGGCTGAAAAACCACGCCTGGTGCATCATGTCAAACCATTTCCACTGGGTGCTGTCGGTGTTTGAGTGGGAGCCTGGAGAGTCGGAATCTAATCTGCGACTTGGAGAGTCGCAGTCCTGGGGAGAGTCGCAGTCTAGGGGTAAACCAGTCTATCTGCAAGACATCCTCCATTCGGTAAAACTGTTCTCCGCCCGCCGGATTAACCAAAACGAAAACCGCACCGGCCAGTTGTGGGAACACGAAAGTTTCGAAACCACAATCCGTAACGAAAGGCACTTTACAACCGTGGTAAACTACACCCTCAACAACCCGGTTGCTGCCGGTTTGGTGAAAGAGTGGACGGAGTGGACTGGAACAAGGACTTTCCTGAATCCGTGACGGAATTTGGAGTTTCTAATTCCAACCTTCGACTTAGAAAAATCGAAGACCCGTGGAAGCATGACTTTCCCCAGGCCGGACATTCGATATGCCGCTCTTCAAGGGGTCCTGCCAAAGTGCATACCGGGAACGCTTAGCACATCTTTAGAACTTCTGAGTCCGTCAATACGAAACCGTACTGATACCACACAGCCCCCGTTCGGTGGGGCACTGATGTTATCCATAACGCTGCCCGTAAGGAGTTGTATTTCGGTTGGTGCTCCCTCCTTCTGAACAATGTCCACTGCCGTCACCCGCTGTCCTTCTTTCCATTTCGGAATAAATGTTGCATCGGTGTTTCCATGGTGATGCCCCAGAGCGAACGGCTCGGGGGGCTGGTCCAAACCATTAAGCCGGGTGGCACACATGCAGTGGGCTCCAATAAATGCCTGGTTGACCGTATCAGGCACCGGGTCCTGCTGAAAACCCGGACGGTTAAACAAATACTGGACAAGGGTTTTGGAAGCAATGGCAGCCAGATCCCCTTCACAAGCAGCAGGAATGCCCTCATCCGACATGGTGGTCCAGGCAATGCAGGGGCGGTATTTTACCAGGTCAACACATCCGGCCAGGGTCATCGAATCCCCCTTTTCACGTTCAAGGATCCTGCGGGCAGCAAAATAACCTTTTACCCCGTTCATGACATCTTCCCTTGAAGCTCCGATCTGCCTGATGGAACGTCTCATTAAATCTTCAGTCATGGAAATAACCGCTTCATCCGTTTCGATTTTATTAACTTCATCGATATAAGCCTTTACCGGCAAATGGCTCACCCGGATTCCCATATCTCCCATCCTGGATTCACTCCTTTGATCCCCCCCGAAAGCAATGCAATGGCTATTTCGAATCTTTGCCCCTGCTTCAAGCAGTTTCATGCCAAAATTCAGCTGACCGGAATCTTCCAACGTAGTTGAATAAACCAGACATCCAGGTTTTTCAGCCAGGGGTGCCGTATTGCTGTGAAAAGCACAGCCAAGGGGAGCAAAATAAACTGAGGCGGGATTTTAATGGGAAAAAACTGCCTTTAAATCAAGTGGATCATCCATCTCCTTTTGCAGGGTCAACAATTTTTCAAACAATTCAGTTTTCTTCTCCCGGTAATTTGGATTTTGTGCCAGATCATTCATTTCATCACAAAACAAAAAAGAGAAATTATTCGTATCTTTGAACGAATTAATTCGTTTTTTATGAGTGTATTGGAAATATCGGAAAAAGATTTTTTAACGGGCGCACGGAAAGGCATCCAAAAATCGAGGTTGTTATCCATTGCCCGCGAATCCGGGTTAACGTTGAAAGAGTTGAGTTCGTTCCTGCGGATTTCCACCCGGTCAATCCAGGAAAAGGAGCCAAACCAATTAATTGCACCCGGTGCTTCGGAACGGGCATTATACATTGCCCGGCTTTTTAATTCGGGGATTAAGGTATTCGGAAGCCGTGAAAAGTTCTACCGCTGGCTGAATACCAAAAATCAGGCTATGGGCGGTGAA
>JAGYMR010000320.1 GCA_018400515.1 Tangfeifania sp. | reverse complement strand
TATTATTAATTTATTGTCAGTTCTTTCATCTCATTATAAGTGTTAGTTTTATCTGGATTCGATGGAACTCGTCATTTATAATGTTTCTCTTGTGTGTACAATAGTGCATGACTCGTTTCTCCCGATCTTCCTGAAAAAGGTGACCAAAATTAGTAATAATTTGTTAACAATCAAGTGTATGTGAAACAGGAGTGAAATTTGTTTTGGAGGAAAAGGGGATGAATGAAATTTAAGTGATTGTAAATTAGTTTTTTTGAATTTTTTCATGTTTTCAAACACTTTCTTTTTTTTTGTTTTTTTTGGTTTTCAGGGGGTTGGAATAATTTAGGCTCCCTTTGTTTCGCGGAACCTGCTAAAACGACCATTTTACTCTTCCATAGATGGCTTTTCCCATTTCACCATATTCCGTGCCTTTTTCTCCGAAGAATAACTGGCCGGTCAGCATCAGCCCGAGGTTATTGCCCAGCGAACAGTTCAGTGACGGGCCGATATAGGAACTGCCGTCGGAGGGGTTCAGCATTCCCGAAAAATCTCCGGAGATAAGCGGTGTAAAGGGATAAGACACCTGTCCGAACAGGTTGTAACGGGCGGGAGATAAGTTTTTGGCGGAGATGTCCGGATCGAAAAAATTGCGTCCCCCAGCTTTTCCGGTGGCGCCCTGACTGTTGTATAAAAAGGCGCCGTGCAGGTAGAGGCTGTTTTTAAATGTGTAATCGCCCGAAACGGAAGCGACGAAGGCTTCATTGCTTTCAACGGTTGCATTTCGGGGGATGAACCAGGAAGCTTCTCCCCGGAAACCACCTCCTTTGATGTTTCCGGTCCAGCCTCCGCCCACCACGTAATCTTTTCCTACCCATCCGCCCAGGAACTGAAAGTCGTAACTGAATTTTGAAAATCGGTACAAGCCGGCAATTGCTGTTTCATTGGTGGATTTTCCGATTTTCCAGACCAATTCGGCCGAGGAGGTAAAACCGGTATAATATTGAATTTTTACCGCGTCGGATCCCGGTCGCTCTTCATAATCAAAATCGATGTAGTTATAGGTATTAAAAATGTCGTTGGGATTCCAAACGAGGTTCATTCCCCAGTTGATGCGCTGTCGTCCAGCGCGGATCTGCCAGTCTCCTTTCATGTAATCGATCCATGCCCGGTCGATCATGGAATGCAGGAACCATTCATTGCCCGATACCAGGGTTCCGGAAAGGTCGATGATTCCCGGATCCCGGTCAACAAATGCTTCATATTGAGGGAATTCCCGGATCATCTGGCCAAAAAACAAGCGGTTGCGGGCTTCAAGGGCAAATGTCCAGTGTCCTGAAGGATACCAGCGGAAGTTCAGTCGGTTGTGGACAAGGTTAGAAGACAGTTTTTCCGCATCAAGTCCCGGAATGGGGTTGCGGGGCTTATAAAACATGTACAGATCTTTGATGTATCCGTTAAAGTTCCATTTTTTCAGCTGAGCGCTTCCTGTCAGGTGAAAAAAAAGGAGGAAGGGCAATAGTGTTATAACTGATTTCATGGTCTTTTTGTTTTGAAACTTCCGGCAAATTCCATGACAGACATCCCGGGGTAAGAGGGGTGGCTTCCCCGGGCCACCCCGACAGTTTTGAATGCGGGGTTAAGGAAGTTTTTGCGGTGGCCGCGCCCGGGAATCCCGTCGTCGATGAGCAGGTAGATGATAATCTGCCTTGCCGAAGTTCCGCCGTAGGCAATGTTTTCCGCGATCCGGCCTCCCCAGGTTCCGTAGCGCTCAATCCGCTCCCGGAATCCCGATTTGTCACTTCCCCGGTGGCCTTTTTTTCCGGTCCTTGACTGGTCTTTAACATGGTCCCGGGCTGCTTTCGTCAGTCCTCTCCGCGGAAACAGCAACGGAAGGGCGGGTTGTTTTTTAAGTACGCGGACGCATTCGTACAGGGCCTGCACCCCTTCACGGGTCCGCAAGGGCTTGTCCCCCGGGTAGTGTAACATTCTCCGTTTATAATTTTTTGCCAGGGGAAGAATATACTGCATGGCATACCTGGCCGGATCTGACCGCATTTTATTGATCTCCAGGATGAGTTCTTTCTCTTCAGGGGAGAGGTAATGCACGTTTGCTGCTGTGTTCAGGGCAGCATGGTCCCACGCCGATTTTTTCAGGGGGTCAGAACCCGCCGCTTGTATGGTGGAAAAAAACCACAGCAACAATACTATTACCTTTACCCTCATTATTCAGTTTTTATTTGATCGCTTTTAATTTTTCCGTCTTCCAGCGTAACAACCCGGCGGGCTTTTTTGACAACCCGCTGGTCATGTGTTGAAAACAGGAACGTAATTTTCTCCTCTTTATTAAGTTGTTCCATAATATCCAGTAAATTTTCGGTCGATTTTGAGTCGAGGTTGGCTGTGGGTTCGTCGGCCAGCACGAACTTGGGCTTTGAGGCCAGGGCCCTGGCCACAGCCACCCGCTGCTGCTGTCCGCCCGAAAGTTTCGAGGGGCGGCGGTCCATCATCTCTCCGAGCCCCACCTCTTTCAGCAACTCCTCGGCCCGGGCAATTCGTTTCTCTTTTTTATCCCCCCGCAATTGCATTATGAATTCTACGTTCTCCCGGGCAGTCAGCACGGGGATCAGGTTGTAAGCCTGAAAAACAAACCCGATGTTATGCATCCGGAAATCGGTCATTTTTCTGGAGGAGAGGGTGCTGATATCCACATGGTCGATATGGACGCTTCCGTCGGTGGCTTCATCCAGACCGCCTACGATGTTCAATAACGTGGTTTTTCCTGAACCTGAAGGGCCCACAATGGCAGTGAATTCCCCCTCTTCAATGGAAAGATCCACTCCGTTCACGGCATGGACCGGGACTGAATTATCCTGGTATGTTTTATACAGGTTTTTAATTTCTATGATTTTCATTAGTATAAAATTATTTTAAACA
>JAGYMR010000032.1 GCA_018400515.1 Tangfeifania sp. | reverse complement strand
ATTCATAGCCCATGTTCTGCGGAGCATGGGCTTTTTTTTTTAGTTTTGTCTTAGCTTTGACAATGTGTATGCACAAATTTGGTTTCATAAATATCCTTGCAGCTGTTTGTATCTTCCTGCCTGTTACTGTTTCTGCTCAGGTCAGGGGAGAAATGCCCGGAGGAGGAGATACCCAGATTCCCGGGGAGCCCGGGGAAACCGGGGAAAAGGAGATTGAACCCCATATACAGCTGTGGAAACTCGACGGCTACGGGGCCTTCCGGGACTCCTCCCGGTTAGATACCCTGCTGGACTACTTTCACCTGTACCATCCGGTATTCAAGGATGCCATTACGGCAACTTATGTTGGCAATTATGCAACGCCTTATCTCAACAATAATTTTTTTAACCGGGAATCCCATATGGATTTCCTTTTCCTCAAAACAAGGGAAGCTTATTTGTTGACCCCTGAAGCCATCAATTATTATAATACCCGGACGCCCTATACATTGATGGATTATACGCAAAGCGAAAACCGCTCCCGGAAAAATGAAACCCGTTTCAATGTGTTGCACTCCCAGAATGTAAACCCTTACCTCAATGTTACTTTTCGGTATGACCAGGCACGTTCCGAAGGACAATATAAAAATCAGGACTCCAAAAATAATTTCGTGACCCTTTATTCGAGCTATGACAAGGATAAACTGAGCTTCTACGGGGGATTTATATCCAACAGCATTCAAAACAGTGAAAACGGCGGCCTTGAAAACGATGCCTCCATTTTAAACGAGGAAGATACTGAATTTTTGAATGTGAACCTTACTTCTACCCGGTCCGAGTTCGGAAGTACCTATTTCTTTGCAACCGGTGAATACCGGTTTGGAAAATTTGTGGAAACCAAAGAAAAACCGGCCGGCAGTCCGGAGGATATGGATTTGGAAATCGGTCCGGACTCTGTTTTTAAACCTTTTGCCGGTATCTTGTATTCCTTTGAATACCAAACAAACAAGAAAGAGTTTATTGATAATGAGGATCCCTCAAATACTTTTTTTCCGCACGAATATTATGGAAGCGATTATGTGAAAGACTCCGTCCGCTTTAAAAAGATTGAAAACATCCTTCAAATAAAACAATACGAAAATCCTGATAGGAAAACCAGTTTTGGAAAGCGGGCTTTTATTGGCCAGCAATTCGTAATGACCTCCTCACCCGGGGCAGAGGTGGATTTTTTCAGTCGTTCCACCAACCGGTTTTCCAATATTTATGCCGGAGGGGGGATTTTCCGGCAAACCGGCAGCTTCTGGCGCTGGAATTTCGAGGGGAAAGTTTTCCTTCTGGGTAGGAATGCCGGTCAAACCGAAATTTCCGGAACCATTTCCAAACCACTGGCTTTCTGGGGGGATTCTCTTGCAGGAATAACGATCTACGGGAAGATTAAAAACAAGGTGCCCGATTTTTTTCAGGAAGAGTTTTATTCCAATCATATCCGCTGGAATCACGACTTAAAAATGGAACAGCGGATGACCGCCCGGGGAAGCTTCAAATCACCGGAGCGAAAACTGGAGATAGGATTGAACTATTCCGTTATTAATAATTTTATTTATAACGATACCCTCGGGATCCCCTCACAGCACGAGGGGCAGTTGCTTGTTTTGTCCGCCTTTGCCGACAATGATTTTAATTACCGGAATCTGCACTTCAGGACCCGGTTGCTATGGCAAAAAGCTTCCAACGAGGATGTGCTTCATTTACCCGATTTTTCAGCATTTGTTTCGGCCTACTATCAATTTGTTATTTCAAAGGTCATGTTTACCCAGATAGGCATAGATGCGCGGTATAATACAAGGTACTATGCCGATGCGTATGCCCCCGCCACCGGATTTTTCCATTTGCAAAATGAAAAAAAACTGGGGGGATTTCCCTATATGGATGCATATGCCAGTTTGCGGTTGAAACGAACACGGGTTTTTTTTAAACTGATCAATGTGGGGACGGAATTTATCAACCGGGAGTATTTTACCACCCCCCATTACCCGATGAACCGGATGACCTTCCGGTTGGGGGTTGCCTGGTCTTTTTATGATTGATGGTTGCTTCAGCTAAATATTATTTCAGCGGATTATTCGCTTGCATCCTTTTGGCTGTTTTTTTTCTTCCGGGATGCCAACCGGACAAAATAAAAGAGGAACGGGAGGAACCGGAAGGGAAGAAACCTGACGATCTCGAGCTGATCAGGGATCGTGGGATTTTAAAGGTAGTGGTGGATTATAATTCCACCAACTATTTTGTTTACCGTGGAAAACCAATGGGTTACCAGTATGAATTGATCCAGGAGCTTTGCAGGGATCTGGAGGTTCAACCTGAAATATTTGTCAGCAACAATCTGGCCGAAACTTTTAACGGACTTAAAGGGAAACGTTTCGATCTGGTTGCCAAAAACCTGACCGTTACAATCGCGCGAAAGCAGGAAATCGGGTTTACTGTTCCTTTGAAACAGACCCGGCAGGTGCTGGTTCAGCGGAAACAGGAAGTGATCCCCGATTCGGTCTACCTGGAATCAACGCTGGAACTTGCAGGAAAGGAGGTTCATGTTCAGAAAAACACCTCTTTCTATCGACGGTTGGTGCATTTGTCGGAAGAGATCGGGCACCCCATAAATATTAAGGAAGATACGATATACGGGGTGGAACGGCTGGTAGCACGGGTAGCAAAGGGCGAGATTAATTATACCGTTTGTGACGAGGATGTTGCCCGGCTGAATAAAACTTATTACCCCAACCTGGATATCTCTTTGGTTATAAGTTTCCCTCAAAATATTGCGTGGGCTGTCCGGAAAGATTCGGATGAATGGAAAGATTACCTGGATAAATGGCTGACCAAGTTCAAAGGCACCACCAAATACCGCGTGATCTACAATAAATATTTCGTCAGTCCGCGAACAGTGGACCGGCTGGAAAGTGACTTTCACAGCATCACAGGGGGGAAGATCTCGGAATATGACGGAATAGTAAAAGAACTGGCCGGGGAATACGGATGGGACTGGCGGTTGATTTCGGCGATCATGTTTGTAGAATCCAGGTTTGATCCCGGTGCTGAATCATGGGCGGGGGCTCAGGGGCTGATGCAATTGATGCCGAAGACTGCACGTTCGCTCGGGGTCGACAACCTGAAAGATCCAAAGGAGAATGTCAGAGGGGGAATCCTGATGCTGAACTGGCTCGATGAACAGCTCATGAACAGCATTCCCGATTCAACTGAGCGGATGAATTTTGTTCTTGCTTCCTACAATATTGGTTTGGGGCATGTGAAGGATGCCCAGCGGCTGGCACGGAAATATGGGAAGAACAGTCATGTCTGGAAAGACAACGTCGATTTCTTTTTGAAAAACAAGTCCTCCTCCAAATACTTTAAGGATCCCGTCGTTCGCTGGGGATATGCACAAGGGGAGGAGGCTTTTAATTACGTAGACAAGGTTACCCGGAACTATGAACATTATCTGAATGTGATCCCTCAGTAAAAACCGCTTCCATGGCATCATAGAATTCGGCCAGTATCATGGCGGTTGCCCCCCAGATAATCTCCTCATGAAAGCGAAAGGAGGGAACCCTGAATTTTTCCGGATTTTCGGTTCGTACCGTCTGGTGGTAAATCCTTTTGTGTTTTAATAGCGGGAACAGAACGGTTTTCTCTACCTCTGAAGGATTGATTCTGAAACGGGGCTTTTTTTTCAGCCAACCCACAAAAGGGTGTATCAGAAATCCGCTGACCCCGACATAAAGTTCGGAGAGGGGCCCCAGGATCCTTATGGCTTCCGGATATATGCCGATTTCTTCCCATGTTTCCCGGAGTGCTGTTTCCAGCGCTGTCTCCCCCGGTTCAATGCGGCCTCCGGGCAGGGCAATCTGGCTTGCATGGTGTTTCATGTGTGCCGGCCGCTTTAAGAGGCATGCCGTTAAATCATCGTTCTGCATGAAAAGCAGTAGTAGCACACTGCTTTTTTTCAAATCCTTTTTTACCTCCGGGCTGCGGACGGTTAATTCCCTGTTGGGGGGAACCAGCCTCCGGTGAGATGCAGCGCCGCCCAAATTTCCCTCCAATGCCCTTTTTATTATTTCCGGTGACAACTCCATTGCTTTTTTAACGGAAAAATTACTCAAAACTTATGGTTTTATCAGGAGAAATTTTGCTGACAAGGTAACTTGGCAGGATCAGCATGACCGTAGTGGCTATAACAGTCCCTGCATTGAGCAGAAACAGGTGCAGCAGTGAAAAATTCACCGGGACAACATCCACATAGTAGGTTGCCGGATTTAGTTTGAATGGCTCCAGGGTGCTTTGAATGACAATAAAGGCAATGCCTGTAATGTTTCCCCATAATAAACCGCGGGAAGTAAGGAAAACAGAGAGGTAAAGAAAGATTTTACGAATGTTCCAGTTCCGCGATCCCAGCGCCTTCAGGATGCCAATCATTTTACTGCGCTCCAGGATCAATACAAGCAGCCCCGAAATCATATTGAATCCTGCTACGATGGCCATTAATACAAGAATGATCCAAACATTCATGTCAAGGATCGAAAGCCAGTCGAAAATTTGAGGATATTCCCGTGTGATGTTCGTGGTGCGAAGGATCGTTCCCCCTTCACCTCCGTAATCCAGGACGGTGTTTCGCACATACTGTTCCATCCGGTCGATTTGTGTGAAATCGCTGATAACGATCTCAAATCCGCTTATTTCATTTTTCTTCCAGTCGTTTAACCGTTGGATTTGTTGCAGGTCTCCGATCACGAAGAGCTGATCAAATTCTTCCAGACTGGTCGAATAAAGGCCGCAAATTTTTAGTTGTAACATCCGGGGCGTGCTTTCATTCTCATTGATAAAATAAAGCACTGCCTTGTCTCCCACCTCCAGCCGGAGCATCTCTGAAAGCTGTTTTGATATCAGGAGTTCGTCCTGCCGCAACGAATCGTTGAGTTGGGGAATCTTCCCCTCAACCAGGTTTTTGCGAAAAAACTGCCAGTCGTAACCGGGACCAACGCCTTTAAAAACGATTCCCTGGATGTACTCGTCGGTTTTTATCATGCCCGGTTTGGTGGCAAATGCCTGCACCGATTTTATTCCCGGGGTTTCCTTTAGTTCACTTAAAAACGACTGCTGGCGTAATATGGGTTGGGTTTCGTAGGAGTTGTTCGAATCAAAATTGACAATCTGAATGTGCGAACCAAAGCCGATGACTTTGTTGCGGATTTCATTTTTAAAGCCTGTGACGACGGCAACGGAAATGATCATTACGGCCAATCCCATGGCAATTCCGGCCAGGGCAATGCGTATAATTTTTTGCGATAAAAATTTCTTGCTGCTTTTTTCAAAAAATAACCTCCGTGAAATGAAAAGTTCCGTATTCATACCTGACGCTTTCTTGCATTAACAAACGGAATAAGAAGGATGGAGATAAGGCCCACAATGATGATCATCCCATTCATTGACGTATGGGCTACAAAAGCAAAAATGATCCCGTTTTCGTTCGCCACTCCATACAGGGAGAGTGCCTCCTTGGCCATAAAATGCCAGGCACCGATGCCTCCCTGAACCGGTGCCACCATGCCAAAACTGGCCATGACAAAGGTGGTTAAGCCCGCCAGCGGATTCAGGTTGGCCGTAAAGTCAAACGCAAAAAATACCACGTAAAGCATGAGGTAGTACAACAGCCAGATCAGAATCGAATGGAAGAGAAACAAACCTTTTTTTTCGGCGGAACGGATGGAAATAAATCCCTCCTTCAGGTTTAGAAAAATTTCTTTTGCTTTCCGGTAAATCAGGGTGTTTCTCAATGGTTTTCTAAAAAGAAAAAAAAGTGCCAAAAGCAAAAGACTCCCTCCAATCAAAACGGGAGAGGAAATGAGGGACATCACCCTTGCTTCTATCCCGGGATTGTTGTGAAGAAAGTGGAGCATCTCTCCGAATTGTGAAAAAATAACGATTGAAAGCAAAATCAGGAGCGACAGCATATCAACCGCCCTTTCGGCCACAACAGTACCGATCAGTTTGGTGAAGGGGATCTTTTCGTGTTTCGCAAGCAACCCACACCTCGATAATTCCCCCATCCGCGGAAGTACCAGGTTCATCAGGTAACCCACCATAACTGCCAGAAAGGTATTGAAAAAACGGGGTTTATGGCTTACGGGTTCAATCATTAAACGCCACCTCAAGGTCCTGCTGACATGGCTGAATAATCCAATAAAAAGGGAAAGTACAATCCAGAAATAGCGAACCTCATCCTTTAGAATCGATTTTATCCTTTCGATGTCCTGATCTTTGTAAATAAGCCAGAAAATAAATACCCCTGTGGATAAAAAAGCGAGGAACTTTAATATTTTTATGCCCGTTTTCTTCAATTCAAAAAATATTGCGGTTATTTTATTGCCTTACAGGTGTTTTAACTGTGTTTTTTAAAATAAAACAAAATAAGTGATATTTTTCGCCGCGGTATAGCTGACAAAAATATAAATTTGTTTCATTATTTTAGCGAAAAGCCGGAATGGATATTAAAAAGCATTCACCGGCAGACCTTTTCAACCTGCAGGATAATGAGTGAATCTGAAAATAATGAATCTTGTCCGGCCCAAAAAGAATCTTGGTCAACATTTTTTAAAGGACCGCAACATTGCCTTTAAAATTGTTGACAACCTTGGAGCCATTGTTTCTGATGTTTTGGAAATTGGCCCGGGAATGGGGATTCTGACGGGTTATTTAATGCAACGAAAAGATGTCCGTCTCTATGTTGTTGAGGTTGATCCCGAGGCTATCCGGTTTTTGAATAACTCTTTTCCGGAATTAACCCCCCGCCTTTTTAATAAAGATTTCTTGAAATGGGATTTAGAAACGCTTCCCGGCCGGTTTTGCATTATCGGGAATTTCCCCTACAATATCTCCTCCCAGATATTTTTCAGGATCCTTGCTTTGCGCAACCGGGTTCCCGAAGTGGTGGGAATGGTTCAAAAGGAGGTGGCCGACCGGCTGGCTGCAGGTCCCGGAAGTAAAACCTACGGCATCCTGAGCGTATTGCTTCAGGCCTGGTATGAGGTCGATTTTTTGTTTTCGGTCCCTCCCGGTGTTTTTATCCCCCCTCCCAAAGTGAAGTCAGCTGTCATACGATTGAAGCGGAATGCCACCGGAACACTTCCCTGCAATGAACAGTTGTTTTTTGAGGTCGTAAAAACGGCCTTTAACCAAAGGCGGAAAATGCTCAGAAATTCGCTGAGCGGCGGAACCCGGCAGCTGCCGGACCATTTGGCGTCAAAAAGACCAGAGCAGCTGGCGGTGGCTGATTTTATCGAATTGACAAATAGTATTGAAAATCTTGAAAACGGAAGGTCATGGAAGTAGAAATCACAAAAGAGTATATCGAGAAATTGAAAGAACTTATTGAAGCCAATAGTTCCGAAGAGATTAAAGCGTGGATGGAACCTCTTCACCCGGCCGATATTGCCGAGATCATGGATGATCTGACCATGGACGAGGCAAAATACGTTTATCTGCTGCTTGAAGGGGAGAAAGCATCGGATGTGCTGATTGAGATTCCTGACTATGACCGGAAAAGATTCCTGAAGGTGCTTCCTCCTGAGCTCATCGCCCGGAAATTCATTGAGTACATGGATTCGGACGATGCTGCCGACATTGTGGCCAACCTGGACGAAGACCTTAAAAAAGAGGTTTTAATGGGGATCAAGGATACCGAACAGGCGGGCGATATTGTTGACCTGCTGGAATATGAAGAGGACACTGCCGGTGGTATAATGGCTTTGGAGCTGGTTTCGGTGAATGAAAACTGGACTGTTGCCACCTGTCTGAAAGAGATCAGCAAGCAGGCAGAAAACGTGGATGAGATTTATTATATTTATGTGGTTGATAATCAGCAAAAACTTAGAGGGGTGCTTTCGCTGAAGAAACTGATTCTCAACTCCACCAGCACCAAAATTTCGAATATTTACAATCCGGAGGTAAAAATGGTAAGTACCGGGACCCGGCAGGAGGAGGTGGCTGAGATCATGGACAAATACGACCTGGTGGCCATCCCGGTGGTGGATGATATCGGCAGGCTGAAAGGAAGGATCACCTTCGATGATGTCATTGATTTTGTCCGTGAAGAGGCCGAAAGGGATTACCAAATGGTTTCGGGTATTACCGGAGACGTTGAGCCGGGTGACAAGGTATGGCAACTCCTTCGTGCCCGCTTCCCCTGGCTGCTTGTCGGGCTGCTCGGAGGAATCATGGGGGCCCTCGTGCTGGGATCCCATGAGGAGGAACTTGCCCGGGTGACCGAGATGGCTTTTTTTATTCCACTTATTGCAGCCATGGCCGGAAATGTCGGCGTTCAGTCCTCCTCCATTGTGGTCCAAAGCATTGCAAGCGGGGTGAAAGAGGTGGAGTCTGCTGGCAAACGCCTGTTGAAAGAGGTATTGGTCGCCCTGACTACCGCTTCCATTTTTGCTGTGCTGATCTTTGGATATAATTATTTAACCCAGGGAAGCATGAGCCTGACCTTTTCTGTTTCCATCTCCCTCTTCATCGTCATCGTTTTTGCTTCCGTTTTTGGAACCTTCATTCCATTGATTCTTAATCGGTTAAAGATCGATCCGGCCCTTGCAACCGGCCCCTTCATTACGACCATGAATGATATCATTGGGCTATTTATATATCTTGCCGTTGGAAAAATGTTTTTCGGACTTTTTTGACCTTCAGAAGCTGGCAGCCAAAGGGAATGATGATTTTCCCGTTTCCCTGAAAATTTTTTCTAATCTTAGGGGATTATAATAAAATCTAAACTGATTTTTCTATCTTTGCATACAAATTTGAAAAAAGGAATAAATGGCTGAAAATAAAAAAATTAAGACCGCCCTGATTTCCGTGTATCACAAAAAAAACCTGGACGGGATCATTCATCGTTTAAATGAGTTGAATGTTCAAATTTTCAGTACGGGCGGGACAAAAAGTTTTATTGAATCCCTGGGTGTGGAGGTCGTTTCAGTGGAAAGCCTTACCGGATATCCTTCCATTCTGGGAGGAAGGGTAAAAACGCTTCATCCGAAGATATTCGGCGGGATTTTGTCGCGCCGTTCGAATCAGGGCGATGTCAGTCAGTTAACCGAATTTGAAATTCCGGAGATTGACCTGGTGGTCGTGGATCTTTATCCATTTGAAAGTACGGTGGCCTCCGGGGCTCAGGAGCAGGAGATCATTGAAAAAATTGATATCGGGGGAATTTCGCTGATCCGGGCCGCGGCCAAAAATTTCAGGGACGTGGTCATTGTCCCCTCCCAGAATGAATACGGCCATTTGCTGAATCTGCTGAATGAAAAAGAGGGCCGTTTTTCGCTGGATGACCGAAAGTGGTTTGCGGGCAGGGCATTTGCCGTTTCATCCCATTACGATGCCGCTATTTTTAACTATTTTAAAGGCGAAGAGCACAGGGACGAAAGAATCAGCCTGAATGAGGGCCGGGAGCTTCGTTATGGAGAAAACCCGCATCAAAAGGGCACTTTTTATAAATTCAGTAATACCCGCTCCGGTTTTTCATTATCCAATGCTTCGGTTTTACAGGGGAAGGCGCTTTCTTACAATAACATGCTTGATGCCGATGCCGCATGGAAAGCGGCAAGCGATGCTTTTCATTCTGTTTCGCATGTTGAAAACAAAGCGGCCGTGGCTGTTGTGAAACACCTGAATCCCTGCGGGCTGGCCGTTACCGGCAATATTCTTGAATCGCTTGAACTGGCCTGGGCGGGTGACCCTGTCAGTGCTTTCGGAAGCATTATCTGTTTTACCGGAACCGTTACGCGGGAAGTGGCGGAGTGGTTCCGGAAAAAATTCGTGGAAATCATTATCGCTCCCGAATTTATGAAGGAAGCGCTTGAAGTGTTCGCCAAAAAGAAAAATTTGCGGCTTCTTGTTGCTCCGGTCAGGGAAGCGTTGACCCATGAAAAACTTTTCCGGTCCATTAGCGGTGGTATGCTGGTTCAGGATGAAGATGAAGTCATTGACAACCGGTTTGAGAATGTCACCGACAAACCCTTTGACCCGTCCAGAACAGCCCTCGCAAAATTTGGAGTGACCGCTTGTAAATATTTGAAAAGCAACGCTATTGCTTTGGTTACCGAGTCGGAAAACGGTTCGTTTTGGCTTACCGGTGCAGGAATGGGACAGCCCAACCGCCTCGACAGTTTGCGGCATTTAACCATGCCCCGGTTCAGCATGAAAGAGGGAGTCGCCATCGAAAGTTCGGTGCTTATCTCCGATGCCTTCTTTCCCTTTCGGGACAGCATTGAGGCAGCCAACGAATATGGCGTAAAATACATTGTCCAGCCCGGTGGCAGCATTCGCGATCAGGAAGTGATCGATGCCTGCAATGAATTTGGCATTGCCATGGTATTTACCGGGAAGAGGCATTTTAAACATTGATATATTTTTACAATTGATTGAATATGGGATTATTTTCATTTTTGACACAGGAGATTGCCATTGACCTGGGGACCGCTAATACGATTATCATTCACGGGGATAAGATTGTTGTGGATGAACCTTCGATTGTTGCGATCGATCTGAAAACAGAGAAAATGGTGGCTATTGGTGAAAAGGCCAGGCAGATGCAGGGGAAAACACATGCCAACTTAAAAACAATCCGGCCTCTGCGTGATGGCGTGATTGCAGATTTCAATGCTGCTGAACAGATGATTCGGGGAATGATTAAAATGATTAATCCCAAATCGCGCATGTTTTCACCGGCATTAAAAATGGTGGTCTGCATTCCCTCCGGAAGTACGGAGGTGGAAGTGCGGGCCGTTCGGGACTCGGCAGAACATGCCGGCGGACGCGAGGTTTACATGGTTTACGAACCAATGGCTGCTGCTATCGGAATTGGCATCGATGTTGAAGCCCCCGAAGGGAACATGGTGGTTGATATTGGCGGGGGTACGACCGAAATTGCCGTCATCTCGCTTGGGGGAATCGTTACCAATAAATCCATACGGATTGCCGGAGATGATCTTACATCCGACATCATGGAGTATATGCGCCATCAGCACAACATTAAAATAGGCGAACGTACCGCGGAAGAGATCAAAATTCATGTGGGGTCGGCGCTGTCCCAGCTGAAAGATCCTCCCTCGGATTACATTGTCCAGGGCCCGAATCAAATGACTGCCCTGCCCATCGAGGTGCCTGTCTCCTATCAGGAAATTGCCCATTGCCTGGAAAAATCAATTTCAAAAATTGAAACAGCCGTGTTGAGCGCGCTAGAACAAACCCCTCCCGAACTTTATGCCGATATCGTGGCAAAGGGGATCTGGCTTGCAGGGGGGGGCGCTTTGCTTAAGGGACTCGATAAAAGGCTGAGCGACAAAATTGGCATCCCTTTCCATGTTTCTGATGATCCCCTCCGGGCAGTCGTCCGCGGAACCGGCATCGCCCTGAAAAATGTGGATAATTTTTCATTCCTCCTGAGGTAATCTCCAGGAGGCTTGAAAGGACAGCTGTTGCCTGTGAAGCGGCCGAAGCGTTTCTTTGCGCTTGTATTTTTGTAATTTTTAATCTGACTATGAGGCGATTACTCAGGTATTTGTTGAAAAATTATGCTTTTGTGCTTTTTATCCTGCTGGAAGGTATCGCGTTTACAATGGTTTTCAGCAACAACAGCTATCAAAAGGCCAGGTACCTGAATTCTGCCCATTGGATCACCGGAAACATCTATGAAACGTTTCAGTCTTTCGTGGAGTATTTCCGGCTGGAACGGGTAAACAGAACACTTTCGGAGGAAAATGCCCGTTTGCGGACCAAGCTTGAAAACATGCAGGAGGAAAGCCCCGCAGGCGCCTTTCCCGCTGGCGCCCGGATAGAAGGCGATACCGCTTTTCAGTTTATCTCCGCAAGAATTATCAATAATTCGGTGAACCGCCCCTACAACTATTTTACCCTCAATAAAGGCCGTAAAGATGGCGTTCAGCCGGAACAGGGGGTGATATCCGCCAGTGGCATCGTAGGAGTGGTAATAAATGTTTCCCGGTCTTATGCCGTGGGATTGTCTTTACTCAACCAGCGCTGGAGTATATCTGCCATGCTGAAAAGGAACGGATATTTTGCTCCGCTGATATGGGAAGGAACCAGTTATCAAATGGCCAGCCTGAAGGAGATCCCTTTTCATGTGGATATCGCCCCGGGAGATACCGTGGTAACCAGTGGATACTCCTCCATCTTCCCTGAAGGAATTATGGTAGGGACCATTCATGATGTCGGGCGGCCTGTTGGTGAGAATTATTATGCTATCAGGGTGAAACTTTCAACCGATTTCAAATCATTGTCCTATGTGGAAGTGATAAAAAATTTCAATAAACCTGAAATTGACGAACTTGAAAAAATGACAAGGGATGATTCGGTGGCTTTTTAAATACGGGGGAATGTTTGTATTACTGGTTTTGGTTCAGGTGTTGATCCTTAACCAGGTGCAATTCAGCGGATACATCAATCCGCAAATGTATATTCTGTTTGTGCTGCTGCTGCCCTTGAGTGCACCCCGTTATGCTGTCTTGTTATCAGGATTTTTTATCGGACTGGCCATTGATGTCTTTTCCAATTACGGCGGATTGCATACAGCTGCCACCGTTTTTATCGCTTTTGTCCGTCCTTTTGTTATCCGTTCGATTTCTGACCGCGGCGATGAGTTGAATGACTACCCGGGATTGAAGCAAAACAAATTTTCGTGGTTTTTATACTATACCACGGTAATGGTCTTTTTGCACCATTTCATTCTCTTTTATCTTGAAGTTTTTACTTTTTCTCACTTTTTTCCGACCCTCTTTCGTGTTGCTTTGAGTTCATTATTTTCAATTTTTGTTATAGTTTTAAGCCAATATTTAATTTTTAGGGAGTAGTGCAGGGTGAATAGTTTTTCGAAAAGGAGTTATGTAGTCATTGCCATTTTTATAGTAACGGGGTTGATTTTCGGGGGTAAACTTTTTCATCTGCAGGTCCTGGATTCAACCTTCAAAGAATTTGCCACCAACAACGTTTTGCGTAATGTGGTGCAATATCCCGCGCGCGGTTTGCTCTATGACCGCAACGGCCGTTTGTTGGTGCATAACAAGGCGGCTTACGACTTACTGATCACCCCCCGCGAAGTGGAGGCCTTTGATACGCTGTTTCTCTGTAATCTGCTGGATATTGAGAAGGAACAGCTGGAGGAACAGATCAGCAAAGCCAGGGAATATTCCCACTATAAGCCATCCATTCTGGTGAAACAGATTCCACCCGAGAAATATGGGATATTGCAGGAGCGGATCTATAGATTCAAAGGCTTTCATACGCAATCGAGGACTTTGCGGGAATATTCCTATCCGGCGGCAGCCCATGTGTTGGGTTATGTAGGGGAGGTTTCACCCGCAAAGATCAAAAATGACCGTTATTACAGCCTCGGGGATTACATTGGTCAGAGCGGAATTGAGGAGAGGTATGAAAAATGGTTGCGGGGTACCAAAGGGGTGAAAAAGTTCCTGGTGGATGTTCACAGCCGCATCCAGGGGAGTTTTCGCAACGGCAGGGAGGACCGGCCGGCCGAGATTGGAAAAAATATTACTACCTCGCTCGATATAGAGCTTCAGCTTTATGCTGAAAAGTTATTTCAAAATAAAAGGGGAAGTGTGGTTGCTATTGAGCCTGCTTCCGGGGAGGTACTGGCGCTGGTCAGCGCCCCTGCTTACGATCCCGGCCTTCTGGTCGGAAGGGTCCGGGGATCCAACTATGCCGGGCTTGAGTCCGATACCCTGAAACCTTTGTTTAACCGTGCCTTAATGGCTCAATACCCGCCGGGATCAACCTTTAAGGTGTTAAATGTTCTGGCGGGTCTGCAGGAAGGGGCCATTACCACCGCCACCCGCTTTTCATGTAACGGCCCCGCTTCGGTACCTATCCGCTGTACACATAACCACCAATCTCCCCTCGGCGTAGTTGCTGCAATACGCGAATCCTGCAATCCATTTATGTGGAATACCTTCCGGTCGATCATTAACAATTACGACACCCCGGCCGAAGGATTTAACCAGTGGCGTGACTATCTGCTCCGGTTCGGGATCGGAAGGAAACTGGGCATTGATCTGCCCAACGAGAACAGCGGGAATGTGCCGGAAGAATCTTATTATAACCGTTTTTACGGGGCGGGCCACTGGAATGCTTTGACGGTTCGTTCTTTGGCCATCGGACAGGGCGAACTTGGATTAACCCCCCTGCAACTGGCAAATTATTGTGCCATTGTTGCCAACCGTGGTTTTTATTACCCGCCCCACGTTGTGAAAGAAATTGAAGGGGGAACGCTGGATTCCCGTTTCAGGGAAAAAAGGGAGACCGGAATTGAAGAAGCGTATTTTGAACCGGTCATCGAGGGGATGCAACAGGCTGTTGAAATGACAAATACCGCGCCCCTGATGCGTATTCCGGGGATTCCCATGTGCGGGAAAACCGGGACAGCCGAAAATCCTCATGGATCCGACCACTCTGTATTTATGGCTTTTGCTCCCAAAGAAGATCCACAAATTGCCCTTTCGGTTTATGTTGAGAACGGGGTATGGGGAGCCCGTTATGCAGCCCCTATGGCGAGCCTTATGGTGGAAAAATACCTGACCGATTCCATCGCTTCGGGACGAAAGTGGATTGAGAAAAGAATGCTGGAAGCTAATTTGTTAAATCCAAATCAACCAAAATAAAAAATGCCGAGAAGAAACAATGTTTGGGCAAATATCGACTGGCTTACCGTTTTTCTGTACCTGGTACTTGTTTTTTTCGGGTGGATCAATATTTATGCTTCGGTTTATGATTTTGAACAGACAAGCATTTTTGATTTTAGCCAGCGTTTTGGAAAACAGTTTTTATGGATTGGTGCTGCATTGATCCTTGCGTTCATCATTCTGTTCCTCGAAACCAATTTTTTTGTTTTCTTTTCCTATATCATCTATGCCGGGGTTATTGCCCTGCTGGGGCTGGTACTCCTGGTCGGAACGGAAGTACACGGCGCAAGATCATGGTTTTCTGTCGGCGGGTTTAGTTTTCAGCCTGCTGAGTTCGGTAAGTTTGCCACCGCCCTGGCACTGGCAAAATACATGAGTTCCTACGGCTTTAAATTGGAGCGGATAAAATCGTTGGTTGTGATCGGAGGAATCATTTTTTTGCCGGCGTTATTGATCCTCCTTCAAAACGATACAGGGTCTGCTCTGGTCTATTTTGCCTTTATTCTGGTGCTCTACCGCGAAGGGCTTTCCGGTGTTGTCCTGTTTTTTGGCGTCCTTGTGGCCATCCTTTTTGTCCTTTCCCTGGTTTTGCCCCCGCTGCTTCTGCTGGCCGTTCTTGGTGGAACGACCCTCCTGGTCTTTTTTATTCTGAATCCGGGCATGAAAAACTTTTTTATCACCTCCCTTGTCTTTATTGCCGTTCCGGTGGGGCTTCTGGGGGTAAGCCATTTTCTTGAGCCCGCTGTCCCCGATGTGAAATTATTTTCGGGAGGAGCCCTGGCGGCAGGTGTGCTGGTTTTTCTTTACAGCTTGCGGAAAAAATTAAAAAATTATCTTCTTGTTGCTTTGATTTTTTCAGGATCAGTACTGTTTTCCTTTTCTGTTGATTATGCCTTTGATCATTTGCTTGAACCCTACCACCAGTCCCGCATCAATGAACTGCTTGGTATTGAATCGGACCCCCAGGGAGCCGGATATAATGTGAACCAGAGCAAAATTGCCATTGGTTCCGGCGGCCTCTGGGGTAAAGGCTTTTTAGAGGGTACGCAGACCAAGTTTAATTTTGTGCCGGAACAAAGCACGGATTTTATTTTTTGTACCGTCGGGGAAGAGTGGGGATTTGCCGGAACATTTCTGGTGGTTGTCCTCTTCATGGTTTTGTTCAACCGTTTGATCGTACTGGCCGAACGGCAGCGGTCCGGATTTTCCCGGATCTATGGATACGCTGTGGCCTCCATTCTGTTTTTTCATTTTTTGATCAATATTGGTATGACCATCGGAATTATGCCGGTAATCGGAATTCCCCTTCCTTTTCTTAGCTATGGGGGGTCCTCTCTCTGGGGATTTACCATCCTCTTGTTTATCTTTATCCGGCTTGATGCCAGCCGCCTGGATCATCTTTCCGGATAGATAGGGGAAGGTTGATAAATTCCTTTTTTGATATAAGAAGCTCCGCAGAATTCCGCTTCGTCAGAGGAGGGAGCGGAAAGCTTTTTTTAAGAAATGTTTGCTTTAAGCACGGGCGCTTCCGGGCATCGGTCCGCCCGTTGGGGGAATACTCCAAATGCTTCTTCTACAAAGGAAATAATTTCGGGCATGAAAGAAAAGAAATTCTTTTCAAGGAATAAATAATGTTTATCCAGGGTGTGGATGGCTTCAGGAGCATGCCCGGGAAGGGACGTGTGGAGGCTCATTTTTTCAAGGGACCTCCGGATGCCCGCTATCCGGGCATAAGACAGAAGCCGTTGCTGCCGGATAAGAAAAGGGAGAAATGTCCGGACACGAGGGGGAATATGAGAATAGTGGGACAAAAGAATGGAATGGACTTTTTCCGTATAGTTTTGCAGGGGGGTGGGGGAAAAATCCTGCCAGTTCCGCGCCAGGAAATGGTCAAAAAAAAGATCGGTGATTACCCCGGCGTAAAGGCCGAATTCCGGACGAAATATTTTTTTTGCCTCCCGGAAAAAAAAGTTGCTGTCCGTGAAAGAATCAATCTGCCGGTGAAGTAAAATGCCCTTCCTGATCTTTTCCGGATAGCACAGGTAGTTTTTACCTTTAACATGATCGCCAATAAAATTTCCGGTAAGAATTTCTTCATCTTCTCCTGACAAATAGATATGTGCCAGATAATTCATTAGTATAAAATTATTTTAAACATTTATGATTCAATCAAGTATAAATTTCATCTCATTATAATTATTAATTTTAAAGGTATTTACCTCATTATTAGCGTTTATTTTAACGGCATTCGATAGAATTCGCAAGCGAATTTCGATGGAACTCACATTATAATGATCCTAATGTTTATCAAAAATTAGTTTTGTTCGTTTCTCACATCACTTTAAAACAGGGCCCATGGAACTCGCATGAAATTTTATTTATCTCATTCAGTCGTTTACTTTAAAGGTATTCGATAGAATTCGCAAGCGAATTTTACCTCATTATTAGTGTCCATTTCAAAGGTATTCGATAGAATGCTTTCGCATTTCATTACCTTTTGTGATCTTCTGAACATGCTCGTTTCAGGTACTTAAAATTTCATAATTATTTATAAATAAATCAATTACAAATTTAAGAACAGATGTAATCCCTCCGTCCTCTCATAGAGGCGCACGGGAGAGGATTATGCTCCGGGGGATTGCCGGTTACCATGCGCCTGCCATTCGTTATCTTTCTTACCCCGCTTTGGAACAGATTTCAGATCCCGCTCAGGTCCGGTCGTTTCTCTGCGCGCAAAGATAATGATTAAGAAATACAAACGGAAGGTGCCCCTTCATGAACTGTTTAACAAAAAAGGGGGTGGAATCCTTCACATGGATGGTTCCCAGCCCCTGCTTTTTATTCGTTCCGCAGGCCGGAGGCCAGCTTTTTTTTCCGCAGGGAGAACCAACTGAGGCCGGCAATCCAGAGCAATCCGTTCAGAAGGATGATGACGGTAACGAGAACCACCGTCCGGGGTGAGGCATCGGAATTATCCGAAAGAAATGCAGGCAGGGTGGCCGTCACGGCTGAAATTAATCCGGCAAAAACCCCTGTTGCCAACAAAATGAGGTACTCTTTTACGAGCAGGTGAAACAGTTGGCGGGTCCGGAACCCGACCGCCTGCATCAAAGCAATCTCCCGGCGGCGCTCCAGAATGGTGCGGGCCAGAATCACGGAAAGTCCCACCGTTCCCAGGACCATTCCCAGCGCCCCGAGGGCAAGAAAAATGCTCAGATAGGTATTGGTCACCGAATAAAACTCCGCCAGGCGCCGGGCCGTGGACTCCATCTGCCAGCCATAATCACGGAAGACCAATTGTAACTCATCCCTGATCTGCTGCTGATCCTCAGGAGCTCCGTCAATGAGAAAGACATGCGACCCACTGTTGGTGGGATAATGACCCATAAAGTGACCGGCGGAGATGATCACAAATCCCTGAAAAATGGAGGGGGTCGTTCCGGCGATTAGTTTTAAGCGGAGGGTATCCCCCGCTTCATTTTGATACAACAGTTCATCGCCCACCTTTTTCCCCAGGCCCCATTGTATAACCGTCTGGTCGGCAATGGCTGGAACCACTCCCTCTTCCAAAGGCCGGGTAAGGGCCCTCCATGGATCACCGGCCTCCAGCCCTTCCATGCGGGTTGCGAAAGAGAACCGGCCGCTCAGTTCCGCGGGGTCCACCCCAAGGATGGCAGGTTGTTGAATGCGGTTCAGGTTCAGGCAGCTGGCATCATCGCCTTCCACTTTTCTCAACTGCACGGCATCAAAATCCGCGGTTATCCCCTCTTCGGAACGTTTCTCCGGATCGTTCAGATCAAACAGCACGGGCATGGTGGTCTCCGCAAAAAAGAGGAATCCCCCGGTTCCACTGGACTTTTCCCGGGCATTGGCAAAAAGGTCCTGCTTGTAGGAACCGGTAGAAACCACCAGGAATGTCCCCAGAGCAAAAAGCGTGACCACTGTCAGCGAACGCCCTTCATTCCGTGTAAGATTCAGCCAGGCCAGTTTTCCGGGCCGGATTTTCCGGTTTTCCCGTGTTTCCAGGTAAAAGAGAAATTTCCGGAAAACAAGCAAAAAACCGGTCAGCAGCAAAC
>JAGYMR010000319.1 GCA_018400515.1 Tangfeifania sp. | reverse complement strand
GAAGACGCCGGGCCCCTGAAGCACGACAAGGATGGCGCCATACTGAAGATGGGAGCTTATTCGATTGAGACAGTGAAATTGCGGCTGAAACATGCTGACCTTATTGATCCATAAATTTTTTCTTCGAAGGCAATCTCTGACCGGGTCAGCGGACGGTCATCCGTAAGGACTTCATTCACCACTTGTTGTAATCCGGCACAGGAATTCAGAAAAAAAAGAAGGGAAAAAATATTCAGCTTATTCAACATTTGCCTGTGGTTTTATTCTTCTTTTTCAATCGTTTGCTTTAAAGATACTCAATATCCACATCCTTGAAAAATTTGTTGGCCAGGATCTTCATGATCCGCTTCACCACAAATTTCCGTAACTCCAGTTCCATGGGTTGCTCCGGATCCTGATGGGCCCAGTTGATGCGGGTCCCCAGGATGATCTCGATGCGGTCGTGCTGCAACAGCAGTTTAACCACTTTCTCCGCGGGACTGTCCTGCAGCCGGGTGTCGCTGTTGTAATTTTCGAGGATCTCCTCCACTTTCCCCAGCGTCAGAATGCCTTCGGTCACCATCTCAAAACCCTCCATTTGGGCTACGGGCGGCAGCGATTTTGGATTTTTTGCCCCGTGCTGTATTTCAACGTTCATATTGAGTTCGCGGGCAATGATCTCCGCCGTGGTGCCACCGCAAATGATCTTTTTTCCGTTAAAACCCTTGATGCGGTCTACAAAATCGTAATCTTTGATTTTGTAGAAGGGCGGACCAGTGATCAGCATGAATTTTCGTGGTTCCCTGAAATAGATCACGCCGCAGGTGACGTCGTCTTTCACCTCAAAGTTATCATTCATGGCTGCCTGGTTGATGATTTTTTTCGCCAGCCGGGTGGCGGAAATATCCCGCATGCGGTCGACCTGATTCAATGCAAAGTCTCCGATTTTTTCATTGCCCCAGCCCATGGGATACCGCTTATTTCCCAGTCCCGACTGGGGAACGCCGTCCGACAAAAAGATCAGCCGGTCCTCTTTCCGGGCAGAGAATTCCCGGCAGCGCAGCAGCTTTCCCACATTTTCCTTGCCCCGTACCTCCAGTTCATACTCCCGGGGTTGAAAAATCTGTCCGTTCCGGATGATCAGTACCGGCGGATTGTCGTAATTAATGATTCGCACCTGACCGTCGTTTTCCACTTCAATGATCGTAAATGTGGCATAACTCTCTTTTCCGTCACTGCTTTTGGGAAGGGCTTCCATGATGATTCGCGCCGAGATCTCCGGTTTGGTGTGGAACATGGCATATTTCAGGGCCATGGTGGCGGTGAGGGTCGCTAAGACATTCGCTTTCAGCCCATGTCCAATCCCATCGCTCAGAACAAGGATCGTCCGGCCCTCCTCCCGGAAGATATCAGAAAGGAAAACATCGCCGGAAGCTACCTCCCCCCGGGGACGTTTCTGTTCAACATCGATTTCAACGTGGTAATTTGGATTATTCTTCGGTACCATACCGGTGTGATTCAATGATTGAATTGAGCAATTCTTCTGTTTCCGCAGCGTTTTCCCCGAGAAGCGAGGCGATTTTCTGAACCGTTTCGATGTTTTGGACCTTAATGCGCTGGGCACGGTTGATGATTTCGTCACGTACCAGCATCGGGGAGGACATGTCGCGGATGACCGCTCCGACCACTTTTTGTTTGAAAAGGGTTACCACCGATACGTGCAGCAGGTTGTCCTGGTAAGTGATGTCGCGCTCCAGCATCTCTTCCCCCGTTTTCAAAATGCTGGACAGCATCTTGAAAATCACTTCGGGCACCAGCTCCTTAACACCGGCTCCCTTGAGGCCGGGGATGGTGTCAAAAAGCTCTTCGGTCTCTTCGCCCATCAGCCGGGCAAAACTTTGGTTGGAGTCGATCACTTTGTGCTCCTTATCCATCATAACAATCCCTACATTGATCTTGTGCATCATGTGCGAGGAAACCTCCATCGATTCCTTGGCTTTTTCCAGCCTTTTTTCCGTTTTTTTCAGTTTGGTGATGTCGTTAATCGATCCGACAATCCCGACGACCTTACTTTCATTGTTCCGTATGACGGCTTTGTTGATCACTACATCAAGGCGGCCGCCGTCCTTCTGTTTTACCTGGGTTTCGTATACCTGAATGTCCGGATTGGCAAGCAACTGCTGGTCCCGCTGATAATAGATGTCGGCCATCTCGCGGGTGTGCACGTCGTACACCGACCGGCCGATGATTTGCGCCCGCAGCATCCCTGAAAATTCTTCATGGGCTTTATTACACATCTGGTAGATCCCCTTCAGGTCCCGGTAGAAAATCGGGATCGGCAAGGCATCGATGATTTTTTGATAAAAGTCCGGATCTTCAATATTTCCGGGTAGAAACGATTGTTTGTCGTAAATCATTTTAAACGGTTTTCGGATAAAAACTTTCGGGGGGAAAAGTAATGAATTAAATCTTATTTCGAATCATTTTAAATCTTTTTAAAAACAGGAAAATATGTTTGGGCCAGCCCTTAATGATGGTTCGTTCTTTTATATTTGTCGCAGGAAAGTTTTTTCGGAGATTTAAATGTTTCGTTGTGAAAGTAAGTGAAATAATAAAATATACCGGCGCCACCATTGCCACTGCGCCTCTGGGTGAAGATCTGGATCCGGGAAAGGCCTTCAGTTCCGATCTCATGAGTGACGTTTTGACCCTCGAGGAGGAAAATATCCTTTTGATCACCGGTTTGGCGAATGTTCAGCTTATTCGGACCGCTGAAATGGCCGACATCAATGTGGTTCTGCTCGCCCGGGGAAAGAAAGCCACTCCTGAAATGATCGGGCTGGCCAATGAAAACGGACTGGTTATTCTTGAAACCCCCTATTCGATCTATAAAACCAGTGGCATCCTTTACTCGAATGGATTAAAACCTGTTTATTGATGAGCCTTG
>JAGYMR010000318.1 GCA_018400515.1 Tangfeifania sp. | reverse complement strand
GCCATCAATGCCCGGGCGCCTTTCTTTTTGTGCAAAGCGGCAATTCCTGCACTGAAAGAAAGTTCCAATCCCGTGATTATTAACATTGGTTCCGTGGTGGGGTTTAAAGGGTATATCAATCAGTCGGTTTATGCCTCATCAAAGCACGCCCTCGCCGGATTTACCAAAGTGCTGGCGAAAGAGGTACAGCCGGACGGCATCAAAGTGCACTTGATCTCTCCCGGGGGAGTGAATACCGAGATGGTGCGGGAGACCCGCCCCGATATCAATACCGACGAATTGATTCAGCCGGAGGAAATTGCTGAAATTGTATCGTTCCTGGTTACCCGGAAAGGGAAAGGGACCATTGATCATTTTTATATCCGCAGGCAAAGCGGCCTGGCGTTTGATTAAACATCCCCGCCGGTGAATTATTGGTGAAAATGCCGGTAATAGCCCGTGGGTGTGAAGGAGGTGTGCTGCTTGAATAACCGGTTAAAGTTGGATAGATTGTTGAAGCCGCTTTCGTAACAAATTTGTGAGACCGATAGTTTTCCTTCAATAATCAGTTTGCAGGCAAAACTGATCCGCATGTCGTTCAAATAGGCTGAAAGCGATTTTCCGGTTTTTTCTTTGAAAAAACGGCAGAATGCCGAAGGGTGCAGATTGGCAATTTCAGCCACTTTTCCAAGTTCAATCTTTTGCTGGTAATGGGTATTCAAATATTGCAATACATTGGTCAACCGGTCGGGAATGAAACTGTCGCTTTGCCGGTGATACAATTCGCCGGCGAGCAGCCGGTAATGCGCTGTTTTTGCAAGGTCCTGCAGCAACCGGAGCAGCAGAAGGATCCGGTTGAACCCTTCGCTGCGGGCAATTTTCATGATCTGTTTTCCCGCCTTCCCCGAAAAAGGGGGTAAAAAACGAATCCCCTGCATGGACCGCTCCAGCAGTTCCTGGATCAAATGAAATTCGGGATACTGAAAAAGCGTGCCCCGGAACATGTCGCCCGGAAACTGGATGACAATGTAGTTAATTTTGTGCGGGCTTCCTTTGGTGTGGTATTTTTCATCGGTCCGCCAGAAATGTGGAATATTGCTTCCCAGGAACGCCAGATCGCCCGAATTAAAAGGTTCGGTGCTGTCAGCTACAAAACTGGTCCCTGAGCCGTTAATGACATACAAAATTTCATATTCGGGATGAAAATGCCAAGGGTAGGTAAAATGCGGCACTTTTTGCCATTTGACTTTTACCGCCGACCGTAAAGGGAAATCAATATGCTCCTGCATCAGTTTCACACAGCAATGATAACAAAATTGCAAAAAGCATACAAATCATTGCAAAAATGGTATTATTCGGGAGGCCATTAAATTTTTTAAATTTGTAGGAGTATAAAAATTGGAAATCAGCAATGCCGCCCGGAGGTTTTTTAATGGATTTTTTCCGGTGTCTCCGGAGGAGTATGGCAATGGATTTCTCCCGAAAATTCACCGTGAACGGCCTGGCCATTGTTTTGGAATGAAGGGTGACACCGGTAATGAAAATTTCCCGGGCAAAACAGTTTTGGTAGTCGGTGATCGTACCGGGGGACTTTTTCCTGCGGGTCGCATGCGTTTCCTGTACAGCATTAAAAACAGAATCGAATGACTAAAAAACAATGGGAGGATCTGCTGAAGGTGATCCGGGGGGAGATCCCCCCGAAGCCGGTGACCGGTTTTATTATTGACAGTCCCTGGATTCCGGGTTGGGCCGGGATTTCCACCCTGCAATATTACGCTTCTGAAACGGTCTGGTATGAGGCCAATAAAAAAGCCGTTGATACCTTTCCTGATATTATCTTTCTGCCCGGTTTCTGGTCGGAATTCGGCATGTGCACCGAACCTTCGGCTTTTGGTGCCAAACTTGTCTGGAATGCCGACAACCTGCCCCACGCCGGAAAAGTAATCCGTGATATCTCCGGGGCCGGTTCGCTGAACGTGCCCAATCCTAAAACCGATGGATTGTTGCCTTTTATTATCCAGCGGCTGGTGAATTATCAAAAACCCCTGCAGGAATCGGGACACGAGGTGAAATTTGCCATTATCCGGGGACCCCTGAACATTGCCTCCTTTCTGCTGGGAACGACCGAACTGATGACCGGATTGATGATGGATCCAGAAAACAGCCATCAGCTGTTGGAAACCATTACCCGTTTTTCTATCGACTGGGTTGCTTATCAGAAAGAGATGTTTCCCTCTATTGAGGGCATTTTGCTCCTCGATGATATTGTTGGTTTTGTCGGGGAGGCGGAGTGTAAGGAGTATGCCGTTCCCTACATCAAACGGATTTTCAACTCCATTGATTCAAAAATCAATTTTTTTCATAACGATGCTCAGGGATTGATTTCCGCTCCCTATTTAAAAGAGATGGGTGTTGATCTTTTTAATTTTAGTTTTGAACACTCCCTGAAGGAGATCCGGGACCTCGCCAGCGATGAAGTGGCGCTGATCGGAAACCTGCCTCCCCGGGATGTATTGGCCGCGGGAACACCGGCACAGGTGGAGGAAAAGACACGGAAAATGGTCCGGGAGTTTGGAGATGAGCAACGGATGGTCTGGTCGTGCGGAGGGGGCATGCCGCCGGGGGTGCCCACGGAAAATATCCGGGCTTTTAAAAAAGCGGTCGATGAGGCCGTTTCTGAATTATGAATTGGCCCCCTTCGGGCCACGGAACCATTTCCGGCAGGGAAAGAGCGATAGGTTGACCTGAACAGAAAAAAGTCCGTGGGATTAAATGGGTTAACCTCTTGTGAAAATTTTTTAAATGGTTAATTATTAAATATTTATGTGAAACGAGCCTGTAAGATATCTACACCCGGGGAAATGATTAAAATGCATGCGGGAACGGAGGGATTACATCGGTTCTCAAACTTTTAATTTATTTATAAATAGTTATAAAGTTTCTAATGAAACCAGCATGT
>JAGYMR010000317.1 GCA_018400515.1 Tangfeifania sp. | reverse complement strand
TCAATAGGTCTCGATATAGTCTCGATTATTTTGCGATTTTATGTACTGAATTGAATTGTCCAAAAACAAAAAAGCGCTTAAAATCAACGATTTAAGCGCTTTTGATGTGAAATGATTTCTGTTTCAGTGACTCAGCTGGGTCTCGAACCCAGGACCCCATCCTTAAAAGGGATGTGCTCTACCGGCTGAGCTACTGAGTCATCCTTATTTCAAAAGCCTTTGTTTCTCAAAGGCGGTGCAAAAGTAATATTAATTTTTTTTCGGACAAACCAGGCCGGAAATTTTTCGGAAAAAATTCATTTTCTACTTACTTATCTCTGCACTTACCGCTACCACCCCAAAGGCGGGCAGGGCTCCCAGGGATTCAAACACAAGGTAATCCAGTTCCCGGGGATCGTCAAGGTTTATTTCCACTACATTCATCAGGCACGATTCCGTTTCCACCACGCGGCTGGCCGACCACCACCGGCTCTGCGGAAATGCCGGGGGAGTACCCGCATCCCAGTCGGCATCGTCCTTTTGCAGCAATGGCAGCATCTCAAACCTGTTTCCACGAGGCTCACGGTAAGTGGAAAAGGAGGTGGGATTCTTATCGGGAACCCAGTAATCCAGGTCGCCCGGATAATGAAGCGTCCGGCTTTTTACCGCTTTATCGCCGGAATAGAGCGATACCCTGGCTACTTCGGAAAATATGTCGTGGTTATCCACCATGGGAAGCAGTAAAAGAAAAATTTTCCGGTACTGCTGCTTTTGGAGGTTGATCCGGAAGGAGGTCTGTCCATATTTGTGAGAAACGGGAATAAAATGCCGTCCGGAAACCTCAAAGGACAATCCGCTGATTTGTTCTGCATCGACTTTTTGCTTATCCTGAAGGGCCCACATGGGTTCAGGCCACCGGGCATTCGAAAAGGTAAAGAAAACATGCGGGGAGCCGGGCATGATGCGTAGATCCCCCCACAGGGTATCCGGCATCATCGCCTCCCGCGGCAGATCAACCGGAACAAATTTGGAATCTTCCCCTTTCTCCGGATTGAAAAATTCAATTTCCAGGGTATTCTCTCCGGGAAGTTTTAAAGAAACTACATTGTCTCCTGCCCGGAGATCCACATCCGGGGGCAGTTCAATGTCCATCTTATTTTCCGACCTTGCCGAAAGCTCGACGGGCACAAACGAATGAAACCCGTTCACCTGAACCAGGGCCTCCCCCGAAATATCCTCCCGTGTATTGTTCCGGAGGGTCACCGGAACAATGATGCCTGCACCTTCCTTCTGAATGTCGCCCCTGACCGCTCCGTTGATCCGGGGCAATACAGCCAAATCGACCGGCTGAATAAAGGCGATCCCCTCCGGAGTTTTACAATCCAGGAAGAATGTTCTTCGTGAAAAGTTCAGCTGTCCCAGCTGGTTGTATTCCATGTAAGGTTTCAGTAATCCGGTGCGGATACGGGCATGTACCCTCCCGGAGCTCTGTTGAAAATTGCTTTCAAGCACCCCGTAACGATCGGTAATTTTTTCGACAGAGGCACCGGTAAGACGTATACCGATGGGATCACCCTCCGCAATGGAAGCGGGAGCTGCCATTTTGTAACCGACCGGATCGAAGGTAATTTCGATCTTCGTTACCTCCGATTCGGGAATATCCATGGCAAGAACAACATGGCCGACTCCCGGCAACAATTCAAAATCCACTTCTTTTCCGTTAACCTTGCATTCCGTGATCGTTGAAACAGGCAACCGCCACTTTACTTTCACCGGAAGTTCCCGGTTATGTTCAATCTGATAGGAGATCGTGTTGCCTTCCCGGGCATAGACCGCGTGGAAGTCCGGCAGGTTGAGTTCGGCTTCGGGCCAATGATCGGGAAACGAAGGACTCACTTCTACATATCCTTTGGATTCAAATACACGGAGCCCGAACAGGTCTTCGATCATCGTTGAGATATAAAGACCAGCCGGCGGGGTAAAATAGGCCGGAGTGATCTCGGGACCGGTCTCAGGCCATGCACCCGGGCGGGCCGGATGCTGGGCAAAACGAGCCATCGCCCGTAAAGGCCGCCACGTAGCATTGTTGAATCCCGCTTTGGAAAAACCGGTTGCAGCCCACGGCTGCTGGGCAGCACCGCGCTGCATCCCCCAGGTGGATACCCCGTCCGGAACATGAAAAGCAAAGTTATTAGAGGCAAAAACAGCACCCTCCTTATCGGTTAACCGATCCCTCAAATGCCGCAACCCTGAATACTGGTCATAGGAATCAACAACATCATAGATCACGGGATAAAGATACGTCTGGTATTGCCCCTCAAGCAGTATCCGTTCCGTGGGATCCTTGTAATAGGCAAAACGTCCCAGGTCCCGGAGCCATAACTCGCTGTACAGCTTTTCCCTTACCTGTTCGGCCCGGTAAAACCAAAATTTTGCTTCATCCGGACTGCCGGTGAATTCCGCCAGCTCCGACCGGGTCATGAACATATTGTAAAGTTCCATGGAAGGAACAGAACCATTATAGGGATTCGCCACAAAATCCTCCTGGTTTCCGATCTGAAGTCCCCAGGCAATCAGATTATTCCCGTCGGGATCATACTCTTCGAGCGTCTGCCGGATGGTCCGGTCCACATAAGGAATGATCTTTTCAGCAAAAGCCATATCTCCGGTGTGATTTACATAATGCCGGACCTGCCATACCCAGAAATTATTAGCACCTCCCCAGTCGCGTCTTTTCATTCCCAGCTTCAGGTGATTGGGATTGAACATGGGTATTGCACCGTTTTCAAACTGTTGCAGGCCGTGTTCAAGAATGCTGCTTTCAGACCGGTACTCCTGTCCCAGCCAGTCCGCCGCGGCAGTCACCTGCATGTACCACAATGCAAGCCAGTGGTGCAGGCACTCCCCCCAGCCAAAAGGTTCAAGCCAGCTATACTCCAGGTTATATATGGCAGAAGTGAA
>JAGYMR010000316.1 GCA_018400515.1 Tangfeifania sp. | reverse complement strand
CCGAACTCAACCACGAACCCCTGGGCACGGTGGTAAGTGGAGTTGGGGCCGTCGCCGGGATTTCTCAGATCGTTCCAGGATTTATCCCGGTTTTGCGGCACCTGATTAATGTGGGCATAATCCTCACCCTTCCCGTCATTGGTTTCCCCGTGTGCATTATCAGGTTGATTTTTCGACCAGTATGCGAACATTCCGTTGACCGGCTGCCCGTTGACCGCCCCCTGCCAGAACTGAGTGCCAGCTTCGGGACCGGTCACCCACCTCCATTCACCTTCAGTTGTTTCATCGGTAGCACCGATCCAGCCGATCCCGTCAATCTTTGTCCAGATAAAATCATTTTCCTGTGAACTGGTGATGGTGGCCAGGTACCCCTGCAAACCATAATATTCCATGTTTGCTGCCGAATCCAGGGCCTCCTTCCAGGTAATATCCATCACTTTAATGTACTGATAAAAATTACCGGTATAAGGAAGATAGTCTGCATCAATCAAACTGATGGAAAAAGAGCGGGGTTCAAAACCGGCCGTATCGGTCAGGATTTCATAATAGACGTTCTGCAGTGCCTCCTGGTATTCACCGGCCGTTCCTGCACCCGTAAGCACCAGATTTCCGTAATCTTCATCAAAGTTCGCTGAAAATCCACTTCCGGCATAGAAAAGGGTGTCTTCCCCCTTTTTGTAATTGGCAATGGAAATTTTAAATCCTTCGGAAGCACCATCAAAATCGATATTCCTGACAGATATAGCGGGAGCGACTACTACCGGACCGGTGCAGTAGTAAACGGTATCGTTCCCGCTGTTTTCAATGCGGAAATTCTCTCCGGTTTCCTGAGCAGAAGTCAAAACCCCATTCAACAGCACCCCTCCCAGCAAAAACAGCCTACTCCATTGCCTCATAAAATGCCTTTACTTCTCTTCCCGGCCCGAGAAATATTTCATAAACTGTGCCCGTTCATACACCATCGGATCGGGAATATTCCTGTAAGACAAGCGGCCCCGGAAATCTTCGATCCGTTTAAAATTCCATTTTTTCATAAAATTTCTGATGTCCGCCAGCATTTGGGGCACCACCCCGGTCCCGTTGATGTAGAGGGTGGAACACAACTGAGCCACCCTCGCCCCGGCGAGCAACTGTTTAATGGCCCCCTCCCCGGTATGAATCCCTGTGGAGGCAGCGATATCAATGTTTGTAACCTGCGATGAAACCAGTCCCACCCAGCGAAGGGTATGGCGTATTTCGGCCGGGTTGCTGAAAACCTCCGCGGAAGTAAGCTGCAGGGTATCAAGATTGATGTCCGGTTCGTAGAAGCGGTTAAACATGACAACACCCCGGGCGCCGCTTGCTTTCAGCCGGTCCACCATCCCGGTGATGTTGCTGTAAAAGAGGCCGATTTTTACCGAGACGGGAATAGAGACCTCCTGCCTGACTTTCTTCAAAACATCCACATACAATTGTTCAATGGCATCCGGAGCTTCATGCCGGTCGACCGGAACATAAAAAATATTCAACTCCAGGGCATCCGCACCTGCCTCCTGAAACTCCCGGGCAAAGGAGGTCCATTCGCTGGCTGAAATGCAGTTAACACTGGCAATCACAGGAATATCCACGGCCTTTTTTGTCTCTTCAATCAGGCGGATGTGTTTCGTAACCGTATTGTTGCGCAGGTAATTACGGATGTAATCTTCAGCCTCCGGGTATTCCCTGTTTTGAGAATCTTCCTGCAACATGCCGGTCACTTCATTGTTTATCTGCTCCTCAAAAACGGACTTCAGAACAACTGCACCCATCCCCTCCGCTTCCAGTTTTTTAATTTTTTCAACGGAACTGGTTAATCCCGAACTTGCTGCCACCAAAGGATTTTTCAATTTTATCCCCAGGTAAGTCGTTTCCAAATTTGCCATGAATCTTGTTTTGATTTATTAAATTATCCTGCCTCCGCGGCGGTCTGCAGGTTATCTTGCTCCAAAAATAATACTTCCCAGCCGGACGATCGTAGCGCCCTCTTCCACTGCAATGGTATAATCGTTGGACATCCCCATGGAGATCTCCCTGAAACGGGGATTATCCGGAAAATAAGTTTCCTTCAGGCTTTCGAAAACGGATTTCAAAAACCGGAATTCCCTCCGGACCTTTTTTTCGTCGCTGGTAAAGGTAGCCATTCCCATTACGCCTTCAACCGAGACATTTTCCAGCGCTGCGAAAGCCTCCGATTCAAGGATCCCGCGGGCTTCATCTTCGGAGAGCCCGAACTTGGTCTCTTCACGGGCAATATGAAACTGCAGGAGGCAGGGGATCACCCGGTCATTTTTCCTTGCCTCTTTATTCAGCGTTTTTAAAATCTTAAAGGAGTCGATGCTGTGCACCATGCTGACAAATGGGGCAATGTATTTTGCTTTATTGGACTGCAGGTGACCGATAAAGTGCCATTCGATATCTTTGGGCAGTACTTCCTGTTTTTGAATAAGTTCCTGGGCTTTGTTTTCCCCGAAAGTTTTAAAGCCGGTCTTCCAGGCCTCCAGGATCACTTCGGGCGGCTTGGTTTTCGAAACGGCCACCAGTTTCACTTCCTCCGGCAGGTTGTTTTTTATGTGATCTATATTCTTCCCAATATCCATGCGCATTTTTATTTATGTCAAAAATAAAAATAATGCCGGTAAAGAGCGATGATTTTCAAGGAAATTTGGCAACCGGACCGGATTCCGGGTGGGGGGCAGCCATCCGGGAAATCATTGATTTTCCTTGTTTGGTCCGGATAGTGGGATCGCTAAAAAAGGAGGGTAACGGTGCCCTGCTGCCGGTGGCTTTTCCCCAGAAAATCGCTGTACCGGAGGACCCAGGTATAAACCCCTGCCGGAGCAAACTTCCCGTTTTCCATCCGCCCGTCCCAGCCCTCCTGCGGACTTTGCGAGGTAAAGATAACCTCCCCCCAGCGGTTAAAGATCTCCAGCC
>JAGYMR010000315.1 GCA_018400515.1 Tangfeifania sp. | reverse complement strand
AATCCGGATTTGCTTTTTAAAATCAATGTTTACAGCGTCCGCGCATTTGTATATGGCTTCTTTGGCACTCCAGTAAAGGATCCGGGCTTGTTGTGGATTTTCTTCTTTTTCGGCTTGCCTCTTTTCCGCATCGTTCAGAAACCGGGGAACGAGTGGAGCAATATTCCGCAGGGTGTTTTCCACATCAATGCCTGTTTTCTTTTCAGAAATTAAAATAACGGCCAGTTCGGCTGAATGGGAGATGCTGATGTTCCATCTGCTGTTTTTTAAAAAGGGTTGGCGATTGTCTTTATAAGAGATTTCCGCTTTTTGATTTAACAGTTCACTGAGAAGTAGGCGCACTCCAAGGAACTCCTTTTTGCGTTTTTCGTTGCTGATCTTTTTAAAGGCCGTTTTTTCCTGCTCAGAGAAGGGAAGGAGGGGGATCATTTCGGAGCTGCTTTCTGAAAGTTCCCAGATCCCGATGGTTCCGGCAAAGGTGACTGTTTTTTTTAATAAAGCCATTAGTTCCAGTGGGTTGTTTCAATCAGACGGATGACATCTTCCTCCAGAAAGCTGATCACGGGGCGGAGCGAATCGATGTCTGGTGTCGCGCGAATATAAAGTGCTCCGCGCAGAAAATGGGTGGTGCTGTCGGTCAGAAAAAACTGTACCGGGGAGGCGGCATTTCCCCGGATCCGGTAAATGGTGCCGAAAACATTCCGGCCTGGGTTCATAAAGATTTGCTCTTCAATGGCATTGGCCCTGATGGAATGCTTGTATGCCAGGCTTCTGGATTCCTCCGTAAATCCGGCCAGCCGTTTCCGGGGCTTCTGTGCTCCTTTTTTAAGACTATAGTACGAGATATGAATTTCCGCTTTATTGGCCGGCACCTCAAGATTGATCCAATAAGGTTTTTCCGGGTTCCTGCGATCCGGTAGGATCTTGGAATATTCCGGGATTTCAAACTGATAAGGAAATTCAGGTTCCAGGGGATGATAATCTTTTTCGGGAAATTCAATCCTGAAGAACCCGTGAGGTTTGGGGGTGGTTTTCTGTCTGCAGCCAGCAGTCATTAGTATGAACCCTGCGCACAATAAAAGGCAGCATAGCACCTTCATTTTATTTCTTTGCATTGGTTTCTGTCTCCTGTTCATGAAAGGCAAACGTTTGTCCCGGTAAATTGTTATCCGGAAAAAAAACCATCAACCAGTGGCCTACTCCCATGGGGTGGGAGCAGGTTTTTCCTGTTTCCGGAGAAAAGGACCAGTGGTTGATTTTCCAACGGGGACGGGCCGTTCGGAAAAAACAATAATTTTTCCGGTCAAAACCGGTCAGAAGGGCAGGTCATCATCGCCCTCCGGTTCGTCATATCCCGATTCATTTGTTCCCTGGTAATCACCCGACCCGCCGGAACTGGATTCATTTTTTGATTCGTTCCGGTTGTTTTGATTATCCCCGGGCGGGGACCCCAGCATTTGCATCACATTGCCGACCACCTCGGTAATGTAGCGTTTGTTGCCCTCTTTATCATCAAATGACCGTGTTTGGATGCGGCCTTCAATATACAATTGGCGCCCTTTGGTGACATATTTTTCCGCCACTTCGGCGAGCTTCCTCCACAAGACGATGTTGTGCCATTCGGTGGAGGTAACCCGGTCGCCGTTTTTGGCCGTATAGGATTCGGATGTTGCCAGGGGAAAGTTTGCAACGGCCACACCGGAGTCCAGGTGCCTGACTTCAGGATCTTTCCCTACATTTCCAACTAAGATAACTTTGTTTACTGACATAATCTTTTTTTTAAGGTTAACTTTTAAAAGTACAAATTCTTCATTTAAAATCCGCTTCTTTTCTGAAAATTACAAATCCCTATTTTCTGTCAACAATATTTCAATCAGCCGTGGCACGGCGAAGTTAGCAATTTCATTTTTCCGGATTCTGAAAAATGGTGTTTCCGGAAGGCAGTTTTTGTCAATCTCGATAAAAATCAGCCGGGCGTAAATGATCTGGTGGCTCAGAATATGCTTCCGGTAAGTTGAAATTTGCCGGACATTGCTTTTGCATCCGTTCAGGAAGGAAGGTTGGTTTAGTGAAAGGATCGTTTCCGCTGAAAGTTCCTTTTCTGTTTCAACGAGGGGAAACTGGTACAGATTTTTCCAAATATCCTTTCCGGACCTTTTTTCGAGCCAGGTGTAATTTTGGTTTTCGATAAAGAAATAATGGAAATACCGTTTTCGCTGTGTTCCCTTTTTTATTTTTACCGGCAGCTGCCCGACCATCTGGTTGGTAAAGGCCAGACAGGTTCTTGCCAACGGACAGTTGGGGCAATCCGGCTGTTGAGGAGTGCACTGCAACGCACCGAATTCCATCATGGCCTGATTGTGGAGGCCGGGATTGTTGTCCGGCAAATGTTCAGCTGCCAGCTTCCGGAATTCCTTTTTCCCCTTTTCGGAATTAAGAGGAGTTGAAATTCCATAGTACCGGGCAAGCAAACGGCAGACATTGCCGTCAACCGCCGGGTAGGAGTGTCCGAAAGCGATGGAGGCGATCGCTGCAGCAGTGTAAGGCCCCACACCCTTTAACCGGAGGATCTGATCGTAGCTTCGGGGAAATTTTCCGTTGAGTTCCTTTGAAATATAGCAGGCGGTTGAATGCAGGTTACGGGCGCGTGTGTAATAGCCCAGCCCCTGCCAGTTTTTCAAAACTTCGTCTTCACTGGCTTTGGCCAATTGGTGGACATCCGGAAAGTTTTCAATGAATTTATGGTAATAGGGAATTCCCTGATCGATCCGGGTCTGCTGAAGAATGATCTCTGAAATCCAGATTTTATACGGATTTTTGGTTTCCCGCCAGGGCAAATCCCTTTTGTTGCTGCTGTACCAGCGGTGAATAATTGTTGTAAAACGGTTCATTTTTGTTCTCTGATTCACTTTCTTTTAGTAAATGCAAAAATAATTTATTTAAAATGCTTTCGGGTTTTATAATTA
>JAGYMR010000314.1 GCA_018400515.1 Tangfeifania sp. | reverse complement strand
TATCTGCACTTAATATTTTCCATGCTTTTTGCAAAGCTCAATAAATTTAAGCACCCTTTCCGGTGAAACATCGTTTTGAATAATTTGAGCCGGAGAAATCATGTAGCCGCCACCTTCACCCAGAATAGATATTTTTTCGATGATGTCTTTTTCAAGTTCTTCATCTGTTCCGTTGGGCAGCAGGTCCTGCTGATCGATGGCCCCCCAAAAAGCAAATTTACCGCCAAATCCTTTTTTCATATCTTCAGGCAAATGCCCCGGAACACCGGGCTGTACGGGGTTGAATACTTCGAATCCGATTTCCCTGATATCATTTAATAATTCGGCCACTGCACCATCGCAATGTAAGATGGGAATGATATCAGGATTGGCCTGTTTAAAATGAAAACGGGGTTAACCCCACAGCAATTCAGGACGAAAAACAAAGGATTGGCTATTTAATTTTTATCCCTGAGCTTGATGACAGTTTTTGGATGGATTCTAAAACAAACCTTCCCTCTTTCTCGATAAAAGAAGTAGCCTTAGAATTTAATCCTATTAAAATAAATTCCCTGGGCTTTGTTTTATTGACTTTTAGAAACAGCCGGGACGCAAAATCACCTATTCCCTTTCGGGCAGATCCAGTGAGAGGCGCTTCTCTCCCCGCAGCATTTTTCCGGCTTCTCCTGTGAGCCACAGGTAATGATCGGAGGGCTTCCCGTCCATATCTATAAATTTGGCCTCGTCACTGACAGGCGGATCATCGGAACATTTGAAAATGGCGGTACTCTCATTGATCTCATCATACATAGCCACATAGAGCATTTTTGCCTTGCAGTCGAGGGCAATCGATATTTGCTGCCAGAAAAATTGACCACCTTTCCGGGGGAGCCTGCCCAGAGGGGAAGGTTCAATGCTGGCTGCCCGCATGCTCAGGTTATGCCAGCTAAATCCCGGATAAACACAGGGCACATATTCAATGTTGTTCTTTTTGGCCCACTTCATATCCGCTTTCAGTGTTTCCCGGTAGAGATCCGTATTATCGTAATCAAACCGGCCGACCATCCAGGGCATAATGATGTCCGCCATTTTTATGACATCATGAAGGTATGGATCGTCGATGCAATCACTGCCGAGTTCCCGCCAGTAAGTTGGAATGCCGATCATAACAGTACAACCGCCATATACAGGGTCGTCCTTCAGAAAACGGATCAGCTTTTCAATTTTAATATCCCGGATATCATAAGGACGGTCGGGAAAACCGATCCCCCAAATGGCAACCAGCGGTTTACCGTCATGATGTACGTATGTTTTTTTTCCTTTCTGACTGGTGATGTGCAATGAATCAACCAGGAATTTCCAGTCTTCAATAACCGGGGTTATATCACCCCCGGGCCGCAATCCCGACAGGTCATACATCAGCGCGATGGCCCTTTCATACTTTGACGCGGCCTCCAGGCTGTATTTCAAAACACCGGTTAACAAATCCCGCCGCTTCCCGGGACGGGTATAACCAAAAAAACGCTGCATGAAAACCCCGTCGAGCCCGTACGCTTTCATCCACCTGAAATGGGTATCCACCGTACTTTTGTCGTTCGAACTGAAAAACCGGGCGGTACTTCCGTCGGCGTGCTTCAACCCCGTAGGATAGGTAATTTCATATTCACTTACATCGGGCCACATGTCAATACGAACCCGGTCCATATCGGTGAAAGCACTGTCCCTCCGGTCATTGTGAAACCATCCCTGATAACCGGCAAGAATCAGCTTTTCATAAGAGGGATACATCGTCCGGACGGCATGTTTGGTCTGAGCTGCCAAATGGGTACCGGCAACCAGAAAAATAATCAAAGCAATAATCCTTGTTTTCATAAGCTCGAAATTTTATAATCCCCCGGATCTTATATAAATTTAAGGCAAATTTTTGTTATTAAAAATATTAAAGAGCTCTTTTTTAGATGAAACATAAAAAACACCGCCTGGTAATTTTCTCCGGTCCGTCATGTGTGGGCAAAAGCCCCCTGGCCAAGGCCCTTGCCCGTTTTTATCCGGGGATCCACCAAAATCTGAAATCCCTGGTTTTAACCAACAGCCGCGCAGCCCGTCCGGGAGAGACCGACGGCATCGACTACCATTTTCGCTCCCGGGAAACCATCGAAAAGCTCAGAACAAAGGATCACTTTGTTGTAATGGATGTCCGCGGTGACTTGCAGGCACTTGATCTCCGGGAGCTGTCACAGGATCTGGAAAAAGGGGATGTTTTCTTTGAAGGAAATCCCGTAACCGGCAGAATTTTACAGACACATCCGGCGTTGAAAGAGTTTAATAAATTAAGCATTTTCATGTCTCCCCTGTCGCGGGACGAGCTGATTTTTCTCCGCTCGGCAAAACCGGCGGTTTCCTTGCCGGACCTCATCACCGATGTCATGAGGCGCAAACTGTTACGCCGGACCCGCCGCCAGAAAGGGGCGTGCTCCCTCCGGGACCTGGAAAACATTGAAAGGCGTGCATCCAGTGCGTGGAAGGAGATGCAGGAAGCCCACCATTTCCAGTTTGTCATTCCCAACCACGACGGGGAGGACAGTGAAAACTGGGATGCGTTTTATTACCCGCTGGGAGATGCCCGTCAGGCCCTGCTGACTTTTGCCGGTTTGCTGGAAGGGGACCCCCCCGCCAAAGCAGAAAAATGGGACAAAACGGTGCATCTATAGGAAAAATTTATCTTTGTCCCGGAAAGAACAACATTCATGAAACGAGCTTATAAAATATTCACACCCAATGGAATGATTAAAAAAATGCGAGTTCCATGCTATACCACTGAAAATGAACAATTTTAAAAGTGTAAAAAATGTTTTGAATTATTCCCGGCTGGTAAAATTTGAGCATACCATTTTTGCCCTTCCGTTTGCCCTGGTGGGCTTCTTTATGGCCCTGCAACACGAAAACAGCGCCTTTAACCTCCGGTTGCCGGTATTTAACGGGGCCCGG
>JAGYMR010000313.1 GCA_018400515.1 Tangfeifania sp. | reverse complement strand
TTTCCACCGGCGCCTGGCTGCCTTTCACCGCCGGCGCTTCCGTTATCCGGTGGCGGGAATAACCGGCAGCAATGGAAAAACCATCGTGAAAGAGTGGCTTTATGAATTGCTGTCCAAAGAGCAAAAAACCGTCCGAAGTCCCAAAAGTTACAATTCGCAGGTGGGCGTACCGCTTTCGGTATTGCTGCTGAATGAAAATTATGAAACGGCCATAATTGAAGCGGGCATTTCCCGTCCGGGAGAAATGGAGAAACTTGCCCGGATCATTGATCCGGAGATCGGAATATTAACCAACATCGGCGATGCGCACCAGGAAAATTTTGAATCCCGCGAACAGAAAACGGCCGAAAAATTAGGGCTTTTTTCAGGGGCTAAAGCACTCGTTTTTCGTGTGGACGACCCGGAAACGGCCCGGCAAACCAAAAATTTCTGCCAACAACATTCGGTGGAGGCCGTTAGCTGGACCCTCAACAACCGGGAGGCCCGGATCCGGTTTCAAAAAGAAGCAGGTCCGCAAAAAACCACCCTTTCAGCCTTCACAAAGGGTAAAGATTACCGGTTCACCATTCCCTTCACCGACGATTCAGCGGTTGAAAATGCCTGCCACTGCTTTGCTGCGGTTTCGTGGCTGACAGACACCACGGAAAAACTCCTGCAGGGATTCGAAACCCTGGCCCCCGTGGAAATGCGGCTCGAGATCAAAAAAGGGATCAACAACTGCCTTCTGATCAACGACTATTATAATTCTGATCTCACCTCCTTATCGATTGCCCTTTCTGTTTTGCAGCAACAGGCCAACCGCGAACATCTGAAAAAACAGGTGATCCTTTCCGACATCCAGCAAACAGGGATTCCTCAAAACGAACTTTACCCAGAGGTCAACCGGCTCCTGAACCAGTGGCAGATCGATGAAGTCACCGGAATCGGTCCGGCAATCACAGCCCATTCGGGTTCATTTTCAATAAAAAAATCATTTTATCCCTCTACCGAAGCATTTATTCAACATTTTGAACGGGGCCGCACGGACCATTCGGTGATACTGATCAAGGGAGCCCGCGCGTTCACCTTTGAAAAAATTTCATCCCTCCTTCAGGAAAAAACCCACCCCACCGTTTTGGAGATCAATTTAAATGCGATGGTCCACAACCTGAATGTTTTCCGCGGACTGCTTGCCCCCGGCACCAAAGTGATGGTGATGGTGAAAGCATTCTCCTATGGCAGCGGGGACCTGGAAGTGGCCCGGATGCTGGAATACCAGCAAACCGACTACCTGGCCGTGGCGGTGGCTGACGAAGGAGTGGCATTGAGGCAGGCCGGCATTCAGACGCCGGTCATTGTCATGAGTCCGGAGGCCGAAAGTTACCAGAACATGATCGGTTATGGACTGGAGCCCAACATATACAGCATGGATATCTTAACCGGTTTCGAAAACGCGGTTGCCCGGAACGGCATTCAGCAATACCCCATCCACCTGAAGATTGATACGGGCATGAACCGCCTCGGTTTTAAAAATGAGCGGGAGATAGCGGCCGTACTGTCAAAAATTTCAGAGGGAAGCCGCTTGAAAGTTCAATCGGTTTTCTCCCATCTGGCTGCAAGCGATGAGCCAAAGTTTGACCCTTTCACCAGAGAACAGTTCAGCCGTTTTGAGGCACTTTCAAAAAAAATAACCGCTTTTTTTTCATACAAAATCGATCGCCATATCTTGAACTCTGCCGGGATCGAACGCTTCCCCGGAAAGCAACTAGACATGGTACGGCTTGGCATCGGACTATACGGGGTCTCCGTCACGGGACTGCCGCTTGAAAATATCAGCACCTTCAAAAGCACGGTTTCACAGGTAAAACAGGTCGCACCCGGTGAAACGGTGGGTTACGGCCGCAAAGGAAAAATTCACCGGGAAAGTGCGATCGCCGTGGTTCCGGTGGGTTACGCCGACGGGCTTGACCGGAAACTGAGTAATGGCAACGGCGAAGCCTTTGTAAAAGGGAAAAGGGTACCGGTGACAGGCAACATCTGCATGGACATGCTCATGCTGGATGTTACCGGTTTGAATGTGCAACCGGGTGACGAAGTGGAATTTTTCGGGCCGGAAATATCGATCGAAGAGGTGGCAGAAAAAGCAGGAACGATTCCTTATGAAATTCTAACAGGAATTTCCCGGCGGGTAAAAAGGATCTACCGTCAGGAATAACCGGTATGCCCTCCTTCGGTGGATCACCCTAACTTGCTGATACGCTCCAGCCGGCCTGAATCAAGAATTTTTATCTTCCGCCCGTCAATGGCTATCACCTTTTCATTGGCAAAGGTGGACAGGGTGCGAATGGCATTGGAGGTGGTCATGTTCGACAAATTGGCAATATCCTCGCGGGAGAGGTACACCTTCAGGGTAGTTCCGTCATGCTCAAACCCATATTTCTCTTTCAGAAGGATCAGCGATTCTGCAAGCCTGCCCCGGATGTGCTTCTGGGTTAACGTGACGGTCCGCGCGTTGGAAAATCCCAGCTCCCGTGATAGTTTCCGGATGATCTTCAATGAAAAATAGCTGTTTTTGATGGCCGTATTCATGATAAAATCGGTATTCACCGTACATATCACCGATTCTTCGATCGTAACGGCGGAGGCAATGTGATTCTCTTCGGCAAACAGGGCCCGGTAACCAATAATTCCCAATGGCTTGGCCATCCGGATAATCTGTTCGCGCCCGCCAACACCTTCCTTGAAAATTTTCACCTTCCCGGAAACGAGCATCAGGAACCCATTCGGCTTATCTCCCTCCTTAAAAACAAATTCATTCTTTTTGTATTGGGCCAAAGAGGCTTGTTGTTCCAGTGCCTCTTTCTCCTCCCTGCTGAGAAGGTGAAAAATGGATTTAGGATTCTCGAGAATGTCTTTAAAACCTGATTCAGAATTTAACATAAAAATGCCAATAACATGTTTTACAGCATCAAAGGTAAAAATTTTGCGGATATA
>JAGYMR010000312.1 GCA_018400515.1 Tangfeifania sp. | reverse complement strand
TCATGGGAGAACGGAGTGATTACATCTGTTCTCAAATTTTCAATTAATTTATTTTCAAATAATTATAAAATTTTAAACAGATGAAAAAAGTAGCTATCGGAGTGGATGTAGGGGGCACCAACACAGCCATCGGTGTCGTGGATCCTGAAGGAAATGTCATGGTAAAAAGCAACATACCTACTTCCTCACATGGAAATATTGACGAATACATTTCGGACCTGGCTTCAGCAATTAACGAGTTGATCAATTCGGTAAAACTGCTGAATAAAGACCTGGATTTTCTGGGCATTGGTATTGGAGCCCCGAATGGAAATTACTACCGGGGTACCATTGAGTACGCCCCCAACCTGTCGTTCAAGGGGGTGGTCCACCTTGTTGAACTGTTGCAGAAACATTTTCCGAAAATGGAAGCCATTGCGCTTACAAACGACGCCAACGCCGCTGCCATCGGAGAAAAAATCTACGGGGGTGCCAAAGAGATGGAAAATTTTGTGATGTTCACCCTAGGGACAGGTGTTGGAAGCGGTCTTATCGTGAACGGCGACCTGGTATACGGACATGATGGTTTTGCCGGAGAGTGCGGCCATACCACCCTGGTCCCCGGCGGCAGAAGGTGCGGATGCGGTTCACTGGGGCACCTTGAGGCCTATTGCTCCGCCCCGGGGATGAAACGCACAGCATTTGAGCTTCTTGCCCATTACAACGCAACCGATAGCGTCCTTGCCAATAAATCCTATAACGAACTGGACTCGAAAATGATTTACGAGGCGGCTAAAGAGGGTGATAAAATTGCCCTGGAAGTATTTGAAAAAACAGGAGAATGGCTGGGACGCGGACTTGCCGATACGGTTCATCACCTCAGTCCGGAAGCGATCTTCCTTTTTGGAGGTCCCACCGCCGCCGGGGATATGATCTTCAAGCCGACAAAGAAACACATGGAAGACCATCTCCTGCCCATTTTTAAAGACAAAATTAAAATCCTCCCTTCGGAGCTGAAAACCGGGGATGCTGCTATTGTAGGAGCCAGCGCCCTGGTATGGAAAGAGCTTGAAAAATAGTTATCCCGGTTTTTTAAAGGGGGTGTATCAAAAGCAGCTTCAATGCTTCTGCTGAAATGATCCCATTCTGTGAAGCATCGAAAGATTCAGCAAATCAAATGGAGACCAGTGAATTTTCTAAAAAAGCAAAAGCTTTCGCGAAGGATACACCCCTTTTTTGTCCAAATAAATTCACCCATGAATCTCCCGGAAAAAAGAATTGTCGCGTTCATCCACAAACACCATGTGCTTACACTGGCGACCTGCAGGAAGGAGACACCCTGGTGTGCCAACTGTTTTTACATCTACCTGGAAAACCAAAACTGGTTTGTTTTTACCTCTGACGACGACACCCGGCATGTAAGGAATTTGGAGGAAAATACCCTTGTGGCCGGGAGTGTGGTACTGGAAACCAATGTGATCGGAAAAATCCAGGGGATACAATTCCAGGGCTACATGAAACGACCAGAGAAAGCCTGGGCTTCAAAAGTTAAAAGCGCATACCTCAAAAAATTCCCGGTTGCTTCATTAATGAATACCTCCCTCTGGATTGTGGAGGTCGTCCATATTAAAATGACCGATAACCGGTTGGGATTTGGGAAAAAACTCACCTGGGGGGATCCAGTGCTCCCTGCCTGACAAAAAATCCCCTCTGCATAGCCGGACAGTGGATGCAGCAATTCCACGATTTATTTTTTTTTCCGGAATTCATTTTTTATCTTCGTAACACGAAACAACAAAAAAGTAACACCATGGCCATAACAAGGTTTGGCGTCTCGCTTGATCAGGATCTGTTAAAAGCCCTGGATCAATATGTAGCTGACAATCTTTTTTCCAACCGCTCTCAGGCTATTCGCCACCTGATTGAAAAAAACCTGGTGGAAAAAAAATGGAAATGCGACAACATTGTTGCCGGTGCGGTTGTTTTGGTCTTTAATCACGACAAAACTGAAATTTTAAAAAAATCCTCCGAATATCAATACCAATACAAACAATACATCCTCTCCACACAGGGGTTCTACCTAAACAACCAGAACTACCTGGAAATTATTGCCGTAAAAGGACCTTCCAGGATTCTGACGGAGCTTTCAGACAAACTCATCAGCATCAAAGGGATCGAACACGGCAAACTGGTAATGAGCAAAGCAGAATAAAAATTTTTTATTATGAAAGTAACACAAAAAACAAAAAACGTAACACAAAAAGGGTGGTTCAGTTTTCCGCACTACCTGGCTGCAGCAGTTTTATCTGCTTTACTGATCAGTCATCTTTTTGTCAGCGGGCAGCAGGATCTTTCGGACACCATCCGCATTGAAGAAGTGGTTGTCACGGGGACCCGGACAGAGGTGGCAAGGAAGAACGTTCCCCTGACCATCTCAACCGTTTCACAGGAGGAGATCGGGCGCAGCAATGAATCTGCGGTACTCCCGGTACTGAGCCATCGCATCCCCGGCATGTTCGTAACCGAAAAGGGGGTCACCGGCTTTGGAGTAGCGCAAGGCTCTGCCGGCCAGATAAGCATGCGGGGGATAGGTGGCACGGCACCCAACACCCAGGTGCTTGTATTAATCGACGGGCATCCACAGTTTCAGGGACTTTTTTCCCATCCCCTTCCTGATGCTTATGTCTCGTCAGATATTGAAAAAGTAGAGGTAATCAGGGGGCCGGCTTCCATTTTGTACGGCTCAAATGCCATGGCAGGGGCCATCAACCTGATTACCAAAAAGAAGCATAAAGAAGGTTTTTCGGGCAAAGCAAAAGTGTCTTACGGCTCCTACAACACCCAAAAATACATGGTCAGCGGGGGACTGAAAGAGGGTCCTTTCAGCATATTTGCTTCCGTCAATCATAACCGCACCAACGGGCACCGGGATTCTTCCGCCTTTAAAATTACCAACGGTTTTATCAAAGCGGGGTACGATGCCAGTGAGAATATCAGCATCATGGCGGA
>JAGYMR010000311.1 GCA_018400515.1 Tangfeifania sp. | reverse complement strand
GCATCTTTAGTTTACAAGGCCCATGGAACTCGCATGAAATTTTATTCATCACCTTTTGTGATCTCCTGAACATGCTCGTTTCATTCGAATAAAATTAGGTCTCGTAGTTGAGATTCCGTCAAGTAAATATTACTAACACCACTTTTTCATAGGGCCCATGGAACTTGAGTGCATTTTTATCATTCCCCTGGATGTATCTATTTTACATGCTCGTTTCATTTAACCCTTTCAAGAGAATACAAAGGTACCCGCAAAAATCCGGCAGGTAAAATAAATGTTTTGAGCTCCGGGGGATAAAAATTGCCCTATAGCGACATTTTGGTTTCCTAAAAAATTTTGTGGTTTTTTTTTCGGTATTCGATGGGTGTTTGCCCGGTATATTTTTTAAAGAGCCGGTAAAAATAGCTGACCGAGTCGAACCCACAGTCAAAGCAGATCGATTTGACGGGTGAATTGGTCATGATCAGTTGCTGCCGGGCATACTGGAGGCGGGCATTGGTAATGGTTTCGGTAAGGGTCTGCTTCAGTTTTTTTTGTAAAACCCGGTTCACATGGTCGGCCGAGCGGCCGGTAAGTGCAACAAATCCCTGCACGCCTGCTTTATATTGTGCCGGGGTATTGAAGTTATCCATTGCATAGGCCAGCCAGTGCGGAATATCCAGTTTTCCGCCCTCCAGGATATGGATGAGCCGGAAGATGCGGATCATAGCGTAATCCAGGTGCAGGTGATCCCGGGGCTGGCTTAAAAGCCGGTCAGCAAGAGCAGAGAGCCCATTGAGTTTCCCCGCATCCAGCTGGGTGCAAAAAGGGAGTTTATCACCCGTCCAGAAATAACGGTCCAGTTCAGGGAAGTAGCGGTTTTTGTAATACCCGAGGTTCTGTTCATCAAACGCGATGTTGGTGATTACCAGGCTGTCCTGCTTTTTATCCAGTTTAAAGCTGTGCCGGTCGTTGGGCCGGATCATACACAGCATCCCTTTTTTCAGTGGACGCTCCTCCCCATTGATCAGATGAATGCCGCAGCCCGATTTGATCCAGAACACCTCGGCATAATTGTGCCGGTGTATCTGAAGGTCTTCCGTTGTATTGATGGTGGTCCGTGCCACATGAAAAACCTCCTGCGCACTGTTCAAAAATGCCTCTAACCGAAAACGGGGTACCTCCATAATGATCCGGATTAATTGATTGCTCTTAAAAGATGTAAATTTACGCTTCTGGTGCGATTTGTCAAATCCTTTCCGGCAAATATCCGGAAAAGCTTTTTTCGCCCGACCGGATTTTCATTACCCGGAAAAAAACCGCCCTGTTCCATCTGTATTTTGTAAATTCGCAAAGAACACAGGCATTCAATAAACGGCCCGGGAAAGGCAGGATGCCTTTGTACCGCAAAAAAGGAAAGATCACTGAATTCTAGAGGAGGGCCTCCATTCGTTGAAAAAACGAGCAGAACAGGCAGGCCCGAACGGATCAATAAACCGGCGGGTATGGAAAAAAATTTTAAACCATCTTCCTTCAGGAAGGTCTCAGTTTAAACGGACAGCGATGATGAATGATGACCGTGAACTCATTTCCAGGTTAAAGCAGCCGGGGGAAAAGGAACTTGCTTTTCACAGCCTGGTAAAAAAATACCAGCAGCGGTTGTACTGGCATATCCGTAAAATTGTGCTGAACCATGAAGATGCCGACGACGTACTGCAGAACACCTTCTTAAAAGTCTGGAAAAACATTGATTCATTCCGGGAAGAGTCGAGCCTTTACACCTGGCTCTACCGGATTGCCACCAACGAGGCCATCACTTTCCTGCATAAACAAAAATCAAAAAAACTGTTTCCCCTGAACGATGTAAGCGAAGTTTTACGGGAAAATTTAGTCTCCGATCCCTACTTCGAAGGGGATAAAATCCAACAAATGCTTCAGGAAGCAATCCTTCAGTTACCTGATAAACAGCGCATTGTTTTTAATATGCGGTATTTTGATGAAATGAAATACGAAGCGATGGCCGAAATACTGGAAACCTCGGTAGGGGCCCTGAAAGCCTCATTCCACCATGCGGCAAAAAAAATTGAAGCATACCTGAAAAATTCGGACCTGCAACTTTTTTAAACTATTCGGCAAAAGAAGAGTCAAATTAAAAAATCAACGATGGATGAACTGAAAAAGATAGCACCCCGGTTGTCAAAAATCAAAAAGGAACAACCCTTCGGGGTTCCTGAGAACTATTTTGACGATTTTTCCGCCCGGCTTCAAACCCGGCTGGAAACTGAAAAACGGGACTTCCGGCCCCAAAGAGGGCGTGTGATCCGTTTGCTGAAACCAGCCATCGGACTGGCGGCCAGTTTCATTGTTATTTTTCTGCTGGTCTACCTGCCCATCCGCTCCTTTCTGCCCCGGTACCAGGCGCAGAACGACCTTCCGGCCATGAACAGATTCAACGAAGAAGAAGCGCAATACATCACCTTCATGGAAAAAATCGACGAAAATTCATTTTTCTCCCTGTTGGAAGACGCCGGAACGGAAAGAGAAGTCACCGAAGAAGACCTGAACGATGAGGATCTGTTGAATTACCTCAGTGCCAATGTCTCGGATTATGAAATATATATGGAAAATGAACATTTAAATGAATAAAACGATGAAACGAATAATCGCATTCTCCGTTGTTTTAATATATGCTGTCGCGGTTTTTGCACATCCCAACCATGACAAGCACAAAGATAAATGGGAACGGTTCCGGGCCGAAAAGATTGCTTTTCTCACCTCCCGGCTCGACCTGAGCCCGGCGGAAGCCCAGGAATTCTGGCCGGTTTATAACCAGCTCGAAAAAGAGCGCTGGGAAGCCCAGAAATTCCGCCGCCAGATGGAGCAGAAACTGGTGGAAGCCGGCGAAGACATTTCCGACAAACGGATCAAAGAGCTCACCCGTGAATTTGCTGCCAGCCATCAAAAAGAGTCGGAATTGCTGATCGAATACAATGAGAAATTTCTGGAGATCCTGCCGCC
>JAGYMR010000310.1 GCA_018400515.1 Tangfeifania sp. | reverse complement strand
CGATTCATTTTCAGGGACCTCACTTCAATGCAAACGACCGTTCTCCCAATCCTTTTCTGGATTTCCGGCTGCAGGTGGTTTTTCGGTCCCCCTCGGGCAAAGAATATAACGTTCCCGGTTTTTTTAACGGCAATGGGAAAGGAGAAAATACCGGCAATACCTGGACCGTCCGCTTTACACCACTGGAAAAAGGCAAATATTCTTTCACAACCCGGTTTGAAAAAGGAAACAACCTGGCCGTTCAACCGTTAAAAACCGAAGGCCAGCGGGTGGATTTTGACGGCACTTCCGGAAGCTTCCGTGTAAAAAGGACCGGAAAAAATGCCCGTGGATTTCATAAAAAAGGAATGCTAGCCTGCTCCGATGCCCATTACCTCCGGTTCTCAGACGGAAGTTACTGGTTAAAGGGCGGAACCGACAGCCCCGAAGATTTCCTTGCTTACAACGGATTTGCAGGAACACCCCGTGCAACGCATGCTTTTTCTTCCCATGTAAAAGACTGGCAACCCGGGGATCCTGACTGGCAAAATGGAAATGGCAAAGGGATCATCGGGGCGTTGAACTACCTGGCCGCTCAACAAGTGAATTCCATTTACCTTCTTCTAATGAACATCGGTGGAGACGGGAAAAATGTCTGGCCGTTTCTTTCCACCACTATCAACCCTGAGGGCGATCCCGGCAATGATAACCTGCATTACGACATTAAAAAACTCGATCAGTGGAACCGGGTTTTTGCACATGCACAAAATAAAAATATCTTTTTGCATTTCGTTTTGACCGAGGCAGAAGAGCCTAATAAAAGAGAGCTGGACAACGGGAAATTGGGAACCGAACGAAAATTGTTCTACCGGGAAATGATCGCCCGCTTTTCACACCACCCCGCGCTGCAATGGAACCTCTCGGAAGAATACAATTTGAACTTCGGCTTGAAACCGGAGGTTGTCAAATCATTCGCCGGATACATTGCCTCCCTCGACCCTTCTCATCACCCAATCACGGTTCACCATGCCGGCGAGGTACGGGATGCCTGGGAACCTTTTGCCAGAGATGAACTATTCTGTGTAACATCGTTCCAAACACGTGATCTTACCGCTATTGAGCATTTTAGAAATGTTTCCCGGGAAAATCCCCTGGTGATCGGAATGGATGAATTTTTTCCCGACAGAACAAATCAGCAAAATGCGGACCGGCACCGGAAAGAATTTCTCTGGCCGGTTTACTTTTCCGGCGCCCAAATTGAATTTATTCTGGATGAACTCCTGGGAACCGAGGATTTCAGAAAATATGAATCCTTATGGGAATATATGAGGCATGCAAGAAACTTTTTCAATGAACATTTGCCCTTCCACGAAATGGTCCCGGCAGATGATCTGCTCTCGGGCGAAAGTACGTTTGAAGGGAAAAACGGCACCTATGAAGGAAAAGTTTTTGTCAAAGAAAATGAAATTTATTCTATTTATTATCCTGTTGCCACTCAGACAGGGGAGCTGAAGGTTAATACCACCGGCCGGTTTCTCCAACAATGGTTCAATCCCCGGACAGGGAAATTCGGGGGAAAATCCCGGAAGGTGATTTTCGAAAAGAACAAAGAAATCGCTCCGGGGCAACCGCCCGGTGAACCTTCACAAGATTGGGTCGTTCTTTATACGAGGGTAAAATAGCAGATCTTTTTCTTAAAATTTTTTCTATTTTAGTACCATTAAAAACCAGCGTTTATGCAACTTGCATACAAAACAATCCTTATTCTTATCATTGGATTATCTAGCGGTTTTTCTCATTTGCTCCGGGCACAAACCACAAACTTCCCAGGAAAAACATGGCTGGTGAAACAACCTGCCCATTTCGGGATGGACAAACAAAACCTTGATTCGATAACGGCTATACTGGGCGGCAGAGGGTGCATTATCAAAGAAGGATTTGTTATAAAAAAATGGGGAAACCAGGAGACCGGATCAGACTGGCTCTCTTCCGTAAAACCCCTATTCAGCACCCTTTTATTTTTTGCCATTGAAGAGGGAAAAATTCCGGGAGTTCACTATAAAATTAAAAACCTCGGATGGGAATTAAACGAAAAAGATCAATCCATGGAATTTTATCACCTGGCCAATATGACCAGTGGGTATGCACGCCCTGAAAAGCCGGGGAAGGCATGGGCATACAATGATTTTGCCATCCAGCTTTATCAAAAAAGTCTGTTTGAAAAATTGTTCCGGGAAGATCCCGGAGAAGTTTTTCACAGCAGGTTGGGGGCCTTGCAATTTCAGGATCATCCTTCGTTCCGGAAGGAAAAACCAAGACTTTTTGCTTCTGTACGGGATTTTGGCCGGCTGGGGTTATTCTGGATCAATCGCGGAAAATGGGGCAACCGGCAAATCCTTCCGGCAAAATTTTTTAGAAAATACATGAAACCGCAAACCCCAAAAAAATTACCTCCGACCAACAAAAATGCGAAAACGAATGACTATTTGAAGATCGGTTCCTTTGGAGGGGGATCGGATCACTTTACCCCATATGGAGCAGGGATCTACGGCTTTAACTGGTGGTTTAACGGTAAGGGGCGTCTGCACCCCTGCTCAAAAACCTGGCCGGATGCACCGGATGATACCTTTATGACGATTGGCGCCGGCGGGAACAACATGGTTATGATCCCCGGACAGGACCTGATTTTGGTCAGCGCCCGGGGCAACTGGGGGCATTTCGAAGCGGGGAACCCGCAAAATACCTTCAACCGGATTATAAAGTTGCTGGTATCAGCAGCAGAAAAAAACTAAGATCAATCCAGTGGGAACACTTTCTGATCCCCTTCGCCGAAAACATAGATATTATTCCGGAACCCGATTTTTACCCGGGGGACTAATTAAACGGCACAAAAATGGTAATTCCTTTGAATCTCCCGGTTATTTTTAATTTGAAGATCAATTTTTGGAAATCGTAACTCCTTGCGGGCTAAAAATTTTTATATATTTGCATCCGCATTTGGGGCATTAGCTCAGTTGGCTAGAGC
>JAGYMR010000031.1 GCA_018400515.1 Tangfeifania sp. | reverse complement strand
AGTAACCAAACAGGTGACATTGCATTACCCGGACCTTCCTGCCGCATTTGACGGGTTCCGGATTGTTCAGATTTCCGATCTTCATGCGGGGAGTATGGGGAATCCCGAAAAATTCGCCCGTAAAATTTCGAACGGCATTAAGCCGCTTAATCCTGATCTGGTGCTTTTCACGGGAGACATGGTCAATAATTTTTCATGGGAGTTAAATCCTGAATTAACCGGCATTTTCCGGGAAATCTCTTCCGGGGTACCTGCCTTTGCCATCCTGGGCAACCATGATTATGGCGATTACACCACCTGGGAAAGTGACGAAAAAAAGAGGGCCAATTTTGATTCCATTGTGCAGTTTTATTCCGAAGCCGGATTCACCCTGTTGCGGAATGAACATACGGTTATCGATCAGCGAGAAGACGCACTATTCCTTGCCGGAGTGGAGAACTGGGGGCACGCCCATTTTCCGAAATATTCGAACCTTGAAAAAGCCCTGGAAGGCATTCCACCTGACGCCTTCACCCTTTTAATGACGCACAACCCTGCGCACTGGGAGGAAAAAGTAAAAGGAACGGGGAAGACTGACCTGACCTTATCGGGTCATACCCACGGAATGCAATGGGGCATAAAATGGGCAGGGATTCCCTTCAGCATTGCCTGTTTGTCGGAAAAATACTGGGGAGGGCTATACTCCGACGGACCGGATCATCTTTATGTGAATGTTGGTTCGGGGGTGGTCGGGGTCCCCTGGCGGATTGACATGCCGGCAGAGATTACGCTATTAAAACTAAAGCGCGTTAAAATTGACTGAAAACAGGAAATCGAAGAAAACATCCTTCACCCTGGGCAGGTAAGAGGTCCGGACTCCGATTTCAACAGGTGCATAGAACCGCAAAAGATTGACATCGGCCGTAATTTCGGCACCCACCGATGAGATGGTCGTTTGGTAGGTATCAGCAATGGTTCCCTCCCGGTAGATGTTTCCTTCCAGCCGCGCATAATCGCCAAAGAGCGAAGCTTTCATTCTCCGGCAATAGATCCATCGGCCAAGGTTCACATCCGGGTAAAGCAGCGGTAGTTTATAATCGGCTGTTGCGGTGGAAAGCCGGGTGGTACGGATCCTTTCCCATCCCCGCGGGTATTTAATAATATCCGAAAATCCGAGTGTACCGTTGTTTTTTGTCTGCTGAGTTCCCCCATAGAATTTGATGCCATGGGTTGACAGCAGTCCCGGCAGATATAGCACCGCCTCCGCAGAAGCAATGTTCCCGGGACTCAGGGAACCTCCAGCCTCATGGCGGTAGGCAGCATCAAGCACAAATCCGAAATCAGGATACACATCAAGGTAACTCTTCCGCAACAGCTGATGGTAATAAAGGCGGTAGCCCACCGAATGAAAATCGCCGCTGTTAAAATCCTCCGGCGTTGAAGCATGCCGGTTATAGCGGGTATAACTGTAATGAATCTCCGGTTGCAGATGACGGTGGTAAAACCCCTTGTCAAAATTGAGGGGAAGGTTCACATTTACATTTCCCTGGGTTTTTCCCCATGAGAAACGTTGCCTGACGGTATCCCGGCGAATCACCTCTCCCTGGTTGTTGACCATCTGGTTGATCCGTGTAATCTCTGATCGCTTTTTTCCGCTGGTGACCCTGAAATTAAAAACGGGATACCATCCCCGGAAGGAGTAATCTGCATAAAAATGTCCCGCTTTCTCGCTAATATCCCACTGATAGCCCAGAACCGTTTCAGCCGTTCCCAGTTTGTTTTGCGACATCAGGCTTGCCCCCGGCGTGATTTCGTATGCACCGGCATCGATGGAGAGTGGCGCCCAGCTGTGAAAATTGATTAAATGGGCCGGCTTCCGGTAATTTTTGGATGGAAAATTTACAGAACTTCTGTCCGAAAAACCGGGGATGCCCATCTCCTGTTCCGCCAGGGCTTCCGCCAGGGGATAGGTTCCCTGTTCTATGGAGTCAAGGGGAGCCACTTTTTGCGGACGGGCGGATATGCGGATCAGCCTGAATCCGCCGGCCGTATAATCACTCAGCACAATGGTGGAGCCATCAGGGGATATGGCCGGATAGGCCACGTCAAACCGCGGTTCAAAGATCCTGGAAACCTTGTGGTCATTAAGATCCATGCGATACAGGCTGTTTTTTCCTGAATAAGAACTGATAAAATAGAGCTTATTTCCGGCAACCCTGAGTTGTTTCAGGTCGCCCATCTCTTTTTCAAAGATCACCCGGACGTTCCCTGATTGAAGGTCGGCTTCGGCGAGGCGCTTCCCTTTGTCCGTAAGCATGACCGCCATCAGCTGATCATTGTCCAGCCACGCCGGTGAGAAAAAATAGTTGTTATCGGGTGTCTGAATGCGATTCAGCAATGTTCCCTCCGGAAGCTTATAAACCGAGAGGAAATGGTTGTTGGAAAAATCGGATTCAACCACCGCCACCTTCTTTTTTCCGGGGGAGATGACCGGACTGAAACATTTGTACTCGGGGACAAATTCCACCATTCGCTCCGTTTGTGTATTGTAAAACCTCAACAGCGATTTTCCGCTGTGTTCCCAGCGCGGGTCCGGAATCTGCTCGGACCAGGCCATCCATACCCCCCGGCCGGAGGCGGATTCTTCAAAAATGATACCGGGAGAAAGAATTTTCTCCTCCTGACCGGCGGATGTTTGCTTAACAAATGATGGGATGGCAGCATATGATTTCTTATAGGATACCAGCATGGAATCGTTGATCCAGTAATTGTAAATGTAGTTTTTGAAATATTTTCCGGGGGGAGAGATTACTTTGAACGGGACCGGTTCAAACAGGCTGTCTTCCTTTTTCCACACCGACTGCAGGCTGTCGAAAACCGACCGATACAACTCCTGTTTATTAAATCCCGTATATTTTTTCAGCCTATTGTTCATGGGAGCGAGAGAAACAGGGTATTTCCCGGCATGTTCCAGCACCCGTTCCCAAAGGCGGTGGCCATACCTTTCCCTGGCGTTTCCCACCAGGTAGTATCCCAGTTTATAATGGTCCGGTACAAAATCACGGTAGGAGCCAAAAGATGCTTTATCATAAGAAAATACCTGCTTTTCAACCACCTGTGCTTTATGCTCCATTAAAAAAGAGGGGAAACGCCCGCGGCCATAATTGCTCAGCGCCGTTTCCATTACAACGGCATCTCCCTCGATGAACCACCAGGGGAAATAACTGCCAAAAACGAGGGCCGTTCCCTGCTCTCCAAGAATCGCTTTGATAAGCAGGGGGAGCTGGCTGTTGAGTTTATCCACCTGGACCACATGCCGGAATTCGTGGATGGCTAGTTGTTCGAGCCACTCCTGCGGATAAATGGATGGGTGCGGGGTGGTGTAAAATTCCGCCCGCCGGGGAGCCCATCCCACCAGACCATTGGATTTGACCGTCTGGGTGTGCAGAATAACCGATATCTTCCGGGGTTGATGCCCCAGCGAATAACTCCCGAACGTATAAACCGCTTCCAGCTTTCCTGCCAGTATTTGTGCCTGCTGTTCAAAATAATCGGGATATATTACCTGGAAATTATGGGTTTGAAGCTGTCGCCACCGGATGCCGGCCGGATCTTCACCTGTCTGGAAATACTGGGCATCTGCCCCCAGCAGAAGAGCTGCAATAAAAAAAAATAAAAGACCGAGCCGTTTCATTTGTCTATACTTGTTTGTTTTTAACGGAAACAAAACCGAAAATCGCACATATAATAAACATACGCTTGTGTGTTTTTCCAGTTATGTTCGTTTCATTCCCGGGAATGAAGGGCCAAAATACAAACTATGTTTGGTACAAAAAAACAACGGGACCGGAATTTCCAGCCCCGTTGCTTTTTCCGTCCGGTCTGTAGTAAATCACAGCCGGAATTGGCCGGATTGGCCAGCGTGGTCCCGAAAAATAGCTTATACTTCATTCACACCCAATATGGGGATCGGGTTTTCTTCCTGGTCCGCTTGATTCAGCACCGACTGGTAAAGGGTGGCGAAAGCGGAACTCACCCACATGGATGAAAGAATGACGCCCACAAAAAAGGCAATGACCCCGGCAATGTAAATAAAGAAGGAGATGACTCCCATCCAGAAGACTTTCCAGCCGTGTTTCCGGGTCATCTTCCAGCTTTTTTCAACGGCTTCCATGGGCTCCAGGTTTTTATCCATTACAAGGTAGGGAACAAATGCCAGCCGGCATAAAACAATTATCCCTGGAACCAGCAGCAGAATAAATCCGATGATGGTCAGCGCAAAAACGATGAGATTGGCCAGGATAATTTTCAGATATTTGGTTTTAAATCCTTCAAAAAGAGACGTCAGATCCGATTCTTTATCACGCATGGCCTGCAGAAACATGTATTTTTTCCCGTAACTGATCACCGGGACAAAAAGAAAGCCATACGCCATACTGAACAATGCAAGGGGCATAAACCAGATGAAATCGAACCAGTTACCATCTTCGGCATGTACATTCACTGTAACCGGTCCTTTTAGTACGGCCGTAATGACTACAGCCAGGAGCAAAGGCAAAAAAGCCTTTTCAAACATTTTTTTCCAACCCGCACTAAAACTTCCCCCGATGGAAGGGACCAGGTTGTAAATCGTTTCCTTTGAATCTGTTGTAACCATAAATATAAATTTTTATTTTCCGCTTCAAAAATAGTTCATAAAACAAAAAGAGACCACCTACTTTGGTAGTTATTTAAAGATTCACTACTTTCGTTGATGGCAGGTTTGGCAGTGATACAATGCCACAGATCCTAAAGAATAACCGTTGGGTTCATCTTTGTTTCTCCAAAGTGATTATTGAAAAACCGCTTGCATACATAATAATTTAAACAATTCGGATTTTTAGATTTTCGAAATGCTTGTTGAAAATTATTCCTATCAGGCCGCATTTATTGTAACAGCGGGAATTGCTGTATCCGGCATTCTCGGAGCTTACAAATTTTTCCAAAAAGGGAGGGATCCCGTTTTTCAACTATTGGTTTATCAGCAAATTTTTCTTTTTTCAGCTTTTATTACCGGCATCTGGGGCAATCTGGCCCTCCGGGAGATCGTAGCCGATTTTTATATGAACGCTGAGTTAACCCGGAAGATAGCTTTTTATGGCCCATTGCCGGGAATCCCTTTTTTGGTGGTCAGTTGGTTCATGCTCCTGAAATTCGGGTTTAATATCAATGGATATGTGGCTTCCAAAAAATGGGGGGGCTTTTTTTTCGGTGGTTTCCTGATTATACTGGCATCCATTGCCTTGCTGTGGCAGGAAGTTTCTTCCCGGCCCCTGCCCGACCCCGATCTGTTTTTCATCCGTGCGTTTGTTGCGACCAACCTTTTTTTTCATTTGGTTTTTTTGTACCCCATCCTGAAACCGAAAGAAAAGCGATCGGGGCCCCTAAATAAAAAAACGCTGCGGAAATGCCTGATCCTGTATTTCCCGGGGGTGGTTCTCTATTCGGGGATGCTGTGGTTGTTGGATTATTTTGGATTTATTTTAACCATCATCTCCTTTCTGTTTCTTTTTGGTGCCGGGGCTTTGTTGCCTTTTTGTTTAACCGGCGATTCCGATTGTCCGGAGGCCTCCTTCCAAAAATCATCGGGAGACCCGTTTCTTGATTTTTGTAACCGCTATGGGATTTCCCCCCGCGAAAGGGATATTATTGCCGAAATCTGCCAGGGAAAAACCAACCATGCTATTGCTGAAGCATTATTTATCTCCCTGCAAACCGTAAAAGACCATACCCATCGCATCTATTCCAAAACAGCGGTAAAAAACCGGATACAACTGGCCAATCTCGTCCGGGAGCAAACGGCCGGAGATTTCCGGGCCAACCAGTAAAATCACTGCTTAAACCGCTCGAAGGAGGGCTTATTTGAAAATTTTTTTCAATCCTTCGCCCATTTTTTCGATCGATTTCTGGAGATCATCGCGCGTGGATTTTTTTACCTCCTCCGCAATTTTTTTCCGCGCATCATCAAGATTGATTTTCACTTCGGGCTGCTTCACGGGACCTTTGAGCAACACAGAAGCCGGGAGCTGGCCGATGCGTTCCTCCCCGGGCAAAATGCTCAGGATGTTTTCAATATCGGGACCAAACGCATCTCTTTGAACATTGAAATCCAGCCGCATATCCAGCAGATTTTCGGTGTTTATCTCTCCGTAGATGGTTGTTTCCTGCCCTGCCACTCTGGTGGAGAACGGTTTGAGCGCAATGGTACCATCGGTGATTTCCACCATTGCATTAAAATCATCCACTTTCACATCGTTCAGCATTTCAGCCTTTAAAATCCCTTTCAACTGGTTAAACAGCGAAGAGTGTTTGATTTCCAGGTTTTTTGTACTGATGGATCCGCTTCCATCCACAGTAGGAGCCATCAATCCCAGCTGGGGGGACAGATTCCCGCGCACTTCCAGGCTGCTGCTGAATTTTCCCTGGCTTTGCCCGGCTACCGGCACCATTTTTTGAATTCCCGCCAGGGTTTTATAGGCAGTGGGCAGATCCACTTGCAGGATATCTACGCCAAAATCAAAGAGCGGCTGATCTTCCGGAGTATTTTCATACGATCCCGTCAGGCTGATTCCCCCGTCGAGGGTATGCATGTTCAGCCCGTCGAGCGAAAGCTTCCCCTTCCGGGCCGTAATGGTCCCCTGAACATCTGTCAGGGGAAGGCGCCCGAAAACAACCCGGTCAATAGCCGAACGGAAAGTAATGTCGACATTTTGAGGAACATTGAAAGCCAGCGTTGCTTCCTCCTCCTCCGGCTGATTATCCCGGGAATCGCTTCCGGCAGCTGATGCGGCGGTTTCTTCTTCCACCTGCAAACGGAGCAGTTCATTCAGGTTTACCAGGGAAGAATTCAGCTGCAGGTTTCCTGTTAGCACCCCGTCATTGATAAAATAGGGCAGGTAGTTCAAAATGTTTCCCTGCAGATTAAAATCGCTCTTCCCAATGCGAACTCCAAAACCGGACAAAGTGACTGCTTCGGGAGAAAACAGCATTTCTCCGCCGGGAATAATGATTGCCTGGGTAAGATCGGGTGAATCATAGACAATGCCGTTCAACGAAATCCGGCCATCAGATTTTATCTTATTGTATTGCTCCTTTTCGATCGCTGAATAGTTCCCGTTTACGGCCAGGTCCGCATCCACGGTTCCGGACAGGTTCACACTGTCGAGGGGTAAAACATCTTTCAGTTCATCGAAATTCAATTTTCCCGTCAGTGATCCGTTAAAAAAAGGATCCGAAAACGGTTTCTCCAGGGTGAGGGAAAGGTCCACCGGATTGTTTTTTACTTCTGCATGGGCATTTTTGATGGCAATCCGCATCAGATCGAGCACTCCCTGGGGCTTATTAACCGATATTCCCGCAGAAATTTTTTTGATCTCTCCGGGAAGACCGGCATACCGGACGATCCCCTCTCTCACCTCCAGATTCAGGTTCAAGGCAGGATAGGCATCTTCATAATAGATCCCTTTCACAGATCCGTCAATTGATGCCGTTCCGGCCGTTTCCATATCCTCCAGATAGGATTCATAATCCGGGGGAATCAAGGCAAGGAAGTTTTCGAAGCCCGAATTTTTGGTTGCCACCTGTAAATCGAAATACATACTGTCGCCGGGCATTTGAATCATGCCCGTTACTTCCATGGGAAGGCGGTTAACGAACAGTTCGTTTTCCCGGATCGCGATATCCATTTTTTCGTAATCAATCCCCAGCCGTGTTTTGGTTTCCAGAGTGGTGTGCGATATATAACTGGTCCCTTTGTAGGCCAGCAGAAAATTTGCCGCATTTCCTTCCGCCAGCAGTTCAGCCGCTGTTCCGTACATATTTCCGGATATTCCGATATTTATTCCTTCAAAGCGGAGCAACATATCCAGTTCACGGTCGTCATAAACAAACAGGGCATCCGAGATATCGATTTTATCCAGTTCCAATTCAAGGGCAGATTCCATCGTGTCGGCCGGAACTTCCGGTTTCGTTTCCAGCACGAGGTCCCAGTTGACGTCTCCTGTCTCTCCCACTACCAGCTTCAGTTGCGGCCGTTTCAGGACAATCTCCCCGATGTTCATATTTCCCGGATGAAAGAGCTGTCCCAGGCCTGTTTTGGCATGCAGGGCGGGTGCCGTAAACAGGGTGTCTTCCCGGAATTCTCCCTTTCCGGTAACCACCAAGTCGGTGAGGCCCACCGTCACTTTGGGAAAATTGCGGAGCAGGGATAACCGGAGGTCGGCAAATTCCACCTCGGCATTGATATGTTGATTGAGAACCGTTTTTGTTTTTTCAAGCAGTGTTGATTTGAAAAACAGGGGGATCACTGCCAGTGCTGTTACCAGCAGTACCACAACGATTCCGGTAATTATCAGTATTTTCTTCATTGGTCTGAATTTTTATTATTATTGAAACAACCCGTCCGGTCAACCGGTTCAGTTTTCATTTCGTTACACCTGGATGGTTCCACCACCCGTCCATTCAAAATTAATGAAAAGCGGCTGAATCTCCAGAATTTAATCCTTAAACTGCAGCAATAACTTTAAAAAGTTTGCCTTTCCCCATTGCCCCGGAATACCGCTGTTTTACTGAAGGCCATGGACGGTTGCGTAAGATATTCCTTTGTCATTAATCGGTTTCTCCAAGGTTCAGGAGGTTTGCATCATTTTTCGCAGCAGCCGGAGGGCGGTTTGGCTGGAACGTATAATGTTGCGGCGGCGGTTATCGCCGAATTGATATTTTTCCGCAGTGACGGTCTCCGGACCGGCGACAGCAATCCATACGGTTCCCACCGGTTTTTCATCTGATCCGCCGCCCGGACCGGCAATGCCGGTGGTAGCGATGGCATAGTCCGATTTCAGAGCTTCTTTCACGCCCCGGGCCATCTCCCTGGCCACCGGTTCACTCACGGCCCCGTTTTTCATCAGGGTCGCTTTTCCGACGCCCAAAAGCTGCTGTTTGGCTTCGTTGGAATAGGCGGTAACCGATCCTTTGAAATATTCCGAACTCCCTGCTTCCGAAGTAATTAAATGGGATATAAAGCCACCGGTGCAACTTTCAGCAACTGCGAGGGAACATTTCGCCGCTTTCAGCAGCTGTCCCACCACCCCGGCAAGGGTATCGGTGTTGTAACCGAAGATATGGTCCGGAATAAGCGGCTTTAACCGTTCGATTGCTGCCTCCACCTGATTCCGGAGTTCCTCCTGATTATCCCCGATGGCGGATAAACGCAGGCGAATGGCCATGGGGTTGGGCAGGTACGCCAGCTTAATATTTGCGGGAAGGGCAGATTCCCATGGTTCAATGCGTTCGGCCAGCATGGACTCAGGCAGTCCGTAGGTCAGCACCGTTTTGTGGAAAATGGCGTTTGTAATGCCTCGCTGCTTCAGGCGCGGTAAGATTTCCGATTGCACCAGTTCCTTCATTTCAAAGGGAACCCCCGGCACCGAAACAAAAATGGTGTTTCCTTTCTCAAACCACATGCCCGGGGCGGTGCCCGATTTATTGGGCAGCACCGTGCAGTTTTCGGGAACAAGCGCCTGGTCGTGGTTCAGGTGGTTCATATCAATGCCCCGTTTTTGAAACCGCTCCCGGATATGTTCCAGGGTGGGCGGATGAATCGCCAGTTTGGTCTGAAAAAAGGCACAGAGGGTATTTTTGGTGATGTCATCCTTTGTGGGGCCCAGGCCCCCGGTCAGAACAACCAGATCCACCTTGCCCGCAGCATTTTCCAGTGACTGCAGGATTTGTTCCCGGTCATCGTGGACCGAGGTGATCTGATGGATCTCTATTCCCGACAGATTAAACTGTTCGGCAATCCATGCCGAATTGGTATCGATGATCTGACCAATCAGAATCTCATCGCCAATGGTAATGATCTCAGCTTTCATTCACTGTACCTCTTTAAATGCCGCAAACGCTCCAACAGCGGGGGATGCGAATAATTTAAAAAAACATAGGCCGGATGGGGGGTCAGGTTGCTTAAATTCCGGACCGAAAGCTTTTTCAATGCGGAAGCAAGGGATTCCGGTTGATAATGTTTCGCAGCATAAGCGTCGGCCTGGTATTCATTTTTCCGGGAGCGGATATTCATGAAAATTCCCAGCACGAAGGATACCGGTGAATACAAAATACCAAAGGCGATCAAACCGATGTGGAAATTGGGTTCTTCCACTCCCAGAGCTTTGCTTAGCGCCGAACTGTCAATCAGCAGGGAGAAAAGGAACAATACCATTCCCGTTTGAAGCAGCGAAAGAAAAAGCCCCTCAAGCACATGCTTTTTTTTGTAATGTCCGATCTCATGGGCCAAAACAGCCACCAGTTCCTCCGTCTCCATATCATTGATCAGGGTATCGTAAAGCACGATCCGTTTTTTAGCACCAAAGCCGGTAAAATAGGCATTGGCTTTGGTGGATCTTTTGGAGCCGTCGATCACGAAAATATTGTCCAGTTTAAATCCCACTTTCTCAGCAAAATTTTGAATGGCATCGCGCAGTTCCCCTTCTTCAAGCGGGGTCTGTTTATTGAACAGCGGGACGATCAGACTCGAATAGAAGAGCGCCATGAAAATGCTGAACGCAGCCACCACTCCCCAGGCATAGATCCAGAACATGTCCCGGGTTTCCTGGTAGATCACAATAACAAGGGCCAGCAACCCTCCGCCGATAACCGCTCCAAGAAGCCACCCCTTTATTTTATCAAATAGGAAGGTGCGGGGTTTTGTTTTATTGAACCCGTGTTTCTCTTCAATGACAAATGTGTCGTATAAGGAGAAAGGGGTGTTCAACAGGTCAGAAGCAAACATCAGGATCCCGAAAAAAAGCAGGGCAGCTGCAATGGAGTTGGAGGTGATGTTCCAGACAAAGTCATTGACAAAGGCAAAACCGTAAAACACGAACATTCCAAGAATAAGTAAAAAACCAAACGTTCCCGTGATCATTCCGAAGCGTTGGTTCTCGCGCTGATACGCCTGCTGCTCCCGGTACCTTCTTTCATTATAAATGCCCTTTACCTCTTCCGGCAGTTTTTTGCTCATCCGGGTCGTGTTGAGATACTCCAGGTAATTTTCGAACAGAAAATCGAGCACCAGGATGGCAATGATGATCCAAAAAATGATTTCGTGCATTGTATCTTTTTAAACCGCAAAGATAACAATTGGCCGTGTTTCAGGAAGGAGCTGCGGATTGTTTTTCATATTTCGCCGGGGATTGTCAGAAAATTTTATACCCCACGGATATCATAAACGTGTTGTTTTTCCCCTCTAAATCAGGATCGGGTTGGTTGTAAATCCATTTTGAACCGTTCTCCATCTTCAGGTCCAGGGTAAATCCCCATAAATCAGCACCGATTCCATACTGAAAAGCGAAATAACTGTTTTTATAAAAATGCGGATCCAGGAGATCGTCCCCAACGACCTTTTTCGATGTCAGAATACTGAAAACCGGTCCCGCCTGCAGCCGGATATTAGCTCTTTCACCTTCAATGGCTGTAATCCCCAGCAACAAGGGGATGTCTACTGTATTAAAGTCGAACCGGGAGGCCACGTCAAGGAAATTCCCTTCCATATCGCCCCCTTTGGCGCTGAAATAGGCTTCGGGCTGAATATAAACCCGGTTAAACCCCAGGCGACCGAAAGCACCCACGTGGTATTTGACAATGGAACTGGCATTGATCTCACTGGAACTAAGCGTTACCTTCGAGTTGTTCAGCCCGGCTTTCAGCCCTAAATTAAAAACGGGCTGTGCCCATACGGAGGTGCAAAAAAACAGAAGGAACAACGGAAAAATTAATTTTTTCATTACAATAAAATTAAATTTAATATCTGTAATTCAATCAAGTTTAAATTTCTCACATCACTTTTAAACAGGGCCCATCGAATTCGTCAAATAAACATTCCCCTGTGTGTGAAATATTTTCTCATGGCTCGTTTCATTGCAATACTTTTTGACCTTTTGTTGTATAACGATTAAAATTCGGGAACATTATCGGAAACACAAAAATTTTCGGCTGGTATTTTTTGCATATTTTTAATAAATGGTATGCTTCCCGGCGGCTTAAGAGGGGGGGCGACCGGTACCACCCCCAAAAGTAACTCCATTAAAAAACGCTGAAAAGTCCAGGAATTGTTATATTGGGTGGAATTTTCAATTATCTGCTATGAAGGCACTTGTTCTGGATAATTACCACCAACTCAATTACCGCGATTTTCCCGATCCGGTGATCCGGCCGGATGAAGTATTGATTGAAGTCAGGGCCTGCGGAATCTGCGGGAGCGATGTCCACGGCATGGACGGCAGCACCGGCAGGCGGCGTCCTCCCCTGATCATGGGGCATGAAGCCTCCGGAGTAATCGTCGAAACGGGGCAGGAGGTAAAAAAATGGAAAGCCGGCGACCCGGTCACTTTCGATTCAACCGTTTATCCTCTGAACGACTGGTTTACCCTGAAGGGGCACTACAACCTGAGCGATCACCGGGAGGTCATGGGGGTATCACCCGGGGAATACCGGCGGCACGGGGCTTTTGCAGAATTCGTTGCCGTTCCGCAGCACATTCTTTACCGGTTGCCGCCCGAAGTTTCCTTTACTGAAGCGGCTATGGTGGAGCCCCTGGCTGTTGCTGCACATGCCATCCGCATTTCAGAACTGAGCCCGGGCGACAATGCATTGGTGGTGGGAACAGGCATGGTGGGAAGTTTCGTGGTGCAACTGCTGAAAATATTCGGAGTTCAACCCGTGATCGCTGTGGATATTGATGATCAGAAACTGGAGATGGCCCGGATTTTTGGGGCGGATGTTGCACTGAACGCCCGTGAGGACGATCTTCCGGAAAGAATCGCTGAACATACAGAGAACCGCGGGGCCGACCGGGCCTTTGAAGTGGTGGGGGCCGGCGAAACCGTGCAAAGCTGTATTGACAATGTCCGGAAAGGCGGGCAGGTTATTCTGATCGGAAACCTTTCGCCGGAAATCCCCTTTCCGCTTCAGAAGGTCGTTACCCGCGAAATTACTGTCCGGGGCAGTTGTGCCATCAACGGGGAATATGAACTGGTGCTCGGCCTCCTGGCATCCAAAAAAGCCAACGTTCAACCCCTGATATCTGCCGTCGCACCCCTTTCTGAAGGGGCAGAATGGTTTCAACGGCTTTACCGGCGGGAACCGGGACTGAACAAAGTCATTCTGGTCCCCGGGGGGCTGGGAGACCCCCGGGTAATCCGGACAGAAACCTCCTGAACGGGAGCGGAACGGAAAAGAACTGCATCCCCGGTGTAACAGCACTGTCTGCCGGGAGGTATACAGCGTAGCCGGAGGCATGAGAATAATCGCCCGAAAAATGTTTTTCCTAACTTGCCGCGAATTTGTATATTCGTTGTTCATGTCAACCATCGATTAAATTTTTTTTATGCAAAAGATACAACAATGTTTTATGGCCATGCTGTTTACCATGGCAATGATGCTGAATGCAAACGCAGCCAATGATTCGCGGCTCCTGCGTTTTCCTGATATCAACGGTGACCTCGTTGCCTTTGTCTATGCCGGCGACATCTGGACGGTCGATGCCGGCGGGGGAGATGCCCACCGGCTTACATCGCACAAGGGACTCGAACTCTTTCCTAAAATTTCCCCTGACGGGAAATGGATTGCTTTCTCCGCCCAGTACGGCGGCAACCGCCAGGTATTTGTCATGCCTTCAGAAGGAGGCGAACCCCGGCAGCTCACCTGGTACAATCCCGTCGGAATGATGCCGCCGCGGGGAGGATTTGACAATGTTGTGCTGGACTGGACCCCCGACAGTAAAAACATTCTTTTTCGCTCCAACCGGACCGAATTCGGTCAGCGCAACGGCAAATATTTTACCGTGCCCCTCGAAGGAGGCATGGAAAAACCCCTGCAGATCGTGAACGGCGGCATGGCCGTTTTCTCCCCGGATGCTGAAAAAATCTGCTTTACTCCTGTTGACCGCGAGTTCAGAACGTGGAAACGGTATAAAGGGGGGCGGGCCACCGAATTGTGGATCTATGACCTTCAAAAAAATGTTTCGGAGAAAATCACCGGGTTTGCGGGGTCCGACCAATGGCCCGTATGGGAAGGCAACAATATCTTTTTTGCCTCCGACCGTGACCTGCGGCTGAACATTTACCGGTACAACACCCAAACGAAGGAAACCGAACAGATCACCCATTTTTCCGGTTACGATGTGATGTGGCCCTCCGGACAAAACGGACAACTGGTCTTTGAAAACGGAGGATTCCTTTATAAAACCGACATGAAAACCGGAAAAACAGAGAAGATCACCGTCAACATTCACTTTGACAACCCCCACCGGCTCTCCTACATCAAAAATGTCCGGAAAAATATACACAGCTATGCCGTCTCTCCCGCCGGAAACCGTGCGTTGTTCGATGCCCGCGGGGATATCTTCTCCGTTCCGGCCGAAAACGGAATGACCCACAACCTGACCAAAACACAGGGAGTCCGGGAGATCTATCCCAGCTGGTCGCCCGATGGCAAATACATTGCTTATTACTCCGATGCCACCGGTGAATATGAAATCTACCTGCTCGAAAACAAAAAAAATGCCGTTCCCCGGCAGATCACCCATGGCTCATCCGCCTGGAAATATGACAGCGAGTGGTCGCCCGACAGCAAATACCTGCTCTATTCCGACCGAACGCTGAACCTCAAATTGCTCGATGTGGAGACCCAAAAGGTGCAGGTTGTCACCCGCGCGGCCGAAACGGAAATCCGCGATTACTCCTTCTCCCCCGATTCCCGCTGGATCGTCTATTCGAAAGAAGCCGCCAACGGACAAACCGCTGTTTGGGTGTACAACATGGGAAAAGAGGAAAATTATCAGCTTACCGGAAACGAATTCAATGACTACGCTCCTGTCTTCTCTGCCTGCGGGGACTTTATCTTTTTTCTCTCCAACCGCGATTTTAACCTGGATTTTTCCAGCTTCGAATTCAATTACATTTATAACCGGGCCACCCGCATTTACGCCATGACACTGAAAGCAGACGGGCCCAAACTGTATAAAGACAAAAACGATGTGGTCCCGGTAAAAGACAGTACATCCGGAGAAGATGCCCCTTCCGGTGAAAAGGCCCCGCCAAATGAGGAAGAAGAAAAGGAGGTCACCGTAACGATCGATTTTGACGGCATTGCCGGCCGGATAGAAGCCCTGCCGGGCAAAGCGGGAAATTACCGCAACCTGAGTGCCGTCAAGGGTGGACTTTTGTATATCAGCGGCGGAAAACTGCATAAATATTCCATTCAGGAAGAAAAAAGCACAAAAATCCTCGACGGTGTGGCCCAGGCATTGGTTTCGGCCGATGGAAAAAAAGTGCTTTACCGCTCCGGGAAAAATTATGGCATAACCGAAATTAAACCGGGGCTCCAGCCGGCAGCGGGCCAGCTTGATCTGAGCGACATGGAAATGAAGATTGATCCGGTAAAGGAGTGGAATCAAATCTATACGGATGGCTGGCGGATCTTCAGGGACTATTTTTATGTGGAAAATCTTCATGAAGTTAACTGGAAATCTGTCCGGAAGAATTACAGCAAACTCCTACCCTATTTGGGGCACCGCGCCGATCTGGATTACATTTTAAGCGAAATGGTTTCAGAAGCCAACACCGGCCACGCCTATGTGAATTACGGGGATTTTGAAACGGTGGACCGCGTGGAAAACGGTCTGTTGGGTGCCCGCTTTGAAGCAGATCCGGATGCGGGGCGTTACCGGATCATTGAAATTTTTGAAGGGGAAAACTGGAACAAAGAGCGCCGCTCGCCGCTCACAGAGGTCGGAGTGGATGTAAACGAAGGCGATTACCTGATCAGCATTAACGGCGAGGAAATTCCTGCAGGGGAAAATATTTACCAATACCTCGAGAACAGTGCCGGAGAGATGCTGGAGATCACGGTCTCTTCCCGACCGGACGGTTCAGATCCCCGCACATCATTTGTTAAACCTGTACCGGGAGAGCTGGAACTTCTTTACCTCCATTGGGTTAAAGAACGGCGGCAGATGGTGGACAAACTTTCCGGTGGCCGGATTGGTTACATCCATGTTCCCAACACTTCGTTTGAAGGGAACCGCGAACTTTTCCGGGGCATGTATGCCTACCACAACAAGGAAGCTTTGATCATTGATGACCGGTATAACGGCGGGGGCTTTATTCCCGATGTCATGACCGAACTGCTCGACCGGAAAACATTGTCGTACTGGAAGCGCGGCGGCCTGGATCCGATGCGGACGCCCGGCATTGCCCACGACGGCCCCAAAGTGATGCTCATCAATGGGTACTCCTCCTCGGGCGGCGACGCATTCCCTTATTATTTCCGGAAAAAAGGCCTGGGAAAACTTATCGGAACACGAACATGGGGTGGCCTGGTCGGCATCTCAGGCAATGCCAGTCTGGTGGACGGGGGAAGCATCTCCGTGCCCCAGTTTGGTGTATACGATGAACAAGGCGAATATATCATCGAAGGGATTGGGGTATATCCCGACATCCGGGTGGTGGACCGTCCCGAAGCCCTGGCCAAAGGGGAAGATCCCTCCCTGAAGAAAGCAGTGGAAGTGTTGCTGAAGCAGCTGGAGGAAAACCCGGTCCCGAAAGTCGACACGCCTTCTCCACCCGATCGGTCCGAATGGATTGAAAAAGACATAAAATAGCTCTGTGAAAAAATACTATTGACCGATTTTTTCTGCCATTAAAAATGAAACCATGAAACGCAACCTGTTCCTTTTGATTCTTCTGTTCCTGTTTATCCCCGGCCTGAAAGCGGAAACAGACGGCAATACCCCTGTTCCCGGGCAATTTCCCGAGTTTATCGTACCGGGATATGAAGCCGAAATGGCCTCCTTGCGAACGTTTTTCTACCAGCAGTATCAAACATCCGGTCCACTCATTCCCTTATGGGACGAGTGGTTGCCGATGTCCACCTTGTGGCCCGCAGCCGGAAAGGAGGACGATACCGGAAATATGCGTCACCGGTGGAGGCAGACCTTGCGCAACCGTTTCATCAATGGTGAAGGGTATGTGATCACGCAACAGCACGACGGTCCCGCCCATGCCGAAGGCTGGCCGTTTCCCCTATGGCAGCAGGGAAACGGGGTTGGCTGGCACTTCAGAAGTACGGGCATACCCGTTTATGACGGTCCCGAGATCATCACCCCCGAAGCGTGGGAAGTTTCGGGCGGTGAAAGCGGCCCTGTCATTGACCGGGGATGGGAGGTCCGGTTAACAGCGCCCGGTGCATCGGTGCTATCCCCTGAATTTTCATTTGAGGCAGCCGAATATCCGTGGTTGCGCCTGAACTGGTGGGGAAGCGGGCTGAAAGGAGCCAACTGCTATGTGGAGTGGACAACCGAAGCGCACCCCGAATTTTCGCCGGAACGAAGGGCCTATTTTACCTTATCCCCCTTCGACCAGCGGATCGTGGGACATCCCCGCTGGGCACCGGAAAACCAGGGAGGCACGGACCGGATAGAGCCCGAGGCGCGAACCATGATCCCCGTTTACCGGGTTCCGTCGTGGAAGGGAAACATCACCCGGTTCCGGATCGTTTTCGACAATAAACAACCCATGTCGGTGGTAATCAAATCATTTCATGTGGCTTACGACACCCGGCACAACGTAAATAACATCAACTATATCCGGGGGTGTCACGATTACTTCCTGTGGACCAGGGACATTGCCTTTCTCCGCAGTGAGATCGACCGCATCCGGTTTGCCATGCGCTTTGTACAGCGGGAATTCCGGCCCCGCGAAAAAAAATGCATCTACACCACCTGGCCGGGACATGAGGGGACCAGCGGGATCCGTTATGTGAACGGGGAGAAAAAGATTGTAACCGGAGCAGGTATCGGAAGCAACTATTGGGATCTGCTCCCCTTTGGAGGGGAAGATGCCCTGGCGACCATCTATTATTATGACGCGCTGAAAGATCTTTCCACCCTGGAAGAGGCCATTGTTCAACACCCCGAATGGTGCATTCCCTCCGGCGGTGATGCCTTCGATCCCGGGAAGCTACGTGCCCATGCCCGGGAGGTGAAAGCTTACGGAACACAGCGCTTCTGGAACGAAGAAACGGGCCGGTTCGGAACGGTGGATCTGGAGGGAAACATGCATGACTATGGGTTTACATTCCTGAACAATGAGGCCATCCATTTCAATTTTGCCACCCCGGAGCAGGCCCGCTCGATTCAGGAATGGCTTTCCGGAAAAAGAATTGTCGGAATGGACACATCGATTGGAGAGGATATTTATCACTGGCGTTTCGGCCCCCGTTCCTCCACCAAAAGAAATACCGATTACTATTTCTGGGGCTATCAACCCACCGCCTGGGGAGAATCGGTGCAGGACGGGGGCGCCATCCTTGCCTGGTCCTATTACGATCTCATGGCCAAAATAAAGGTTCTGGGACCTGAAGCGGCTCTGGGACTGCTCGAAGAGATCATTCGCTGGTACGATGATACCCAAAAAGCGGGCGGATTCAGGGCGTATTATAACAAATATCCTGAACGGGGAAAGCTGCAGGGAGGCAACGTAGCCGGAGGACTCGGTGTGGATATGGAATTCAAGGAAAGCATTCTCGTCCCGCAGGTGATGTTATATGGTTTCCTGGGATTTTTTCCCGGTGTCGACGGATTCAGCATCCGTCCCAACCTTCCGGAAGAGTGGCCGTCACTGACCATTGACCGGATACGCTACCGGGATTTGGTGCTGACCATCAAAGTCACCCGCGATAAAACAATCACCGTCACAGGAACCGGAAAACCCGGCGTCCCTCTTGAAATTGATGTGCCCCGCGGATACGAACTGGTCAACCGGCTGAAATAAAAAAACCTCA
>JAGYMR010000309.1 GCA_018400515.1 Tangfeifania sp. | reverse complement strand
TATCGGTAAGAATACATGTTGACTCAGCGATGGTTTAAAAAGAATGATATCGGCAACATCACGAAACTTTAATCTGTTCCGCCAAAAACACTTTTGATTGTTTCGAGAGATACATCAAAAACCTGCCGGCAAATGACATCCAGATCCTCTTCTGTTCCTTCAAAATGGTAAGTCGACTGTACATGCTGTCCGGCAGAACCGGGATCCAGGGCCAGCGCCGGTGATGAGGATTCCAGCTCATAGAAAGGCCACAGCTGACTGCCGTCTTCAAGCGGACCGTCATTATAGGCGTTGATGGCATCTCCCCTGTAAGGATTTTCCTGAAGCTCCCAGGCAGAATTCACGTAGTCGGTCACCCCTTCGGGCAGATCACACTTAACCAGCGTTAACATCTTTCTGTCAGCATCGTAACTGCCAATCACCGGCTTCGCACGCTCCGGAGGTATTCCGATTTTACTCCGGAATTTCCCATCCCCCCTGAAATAGATATTGCCGTCTATGATTTTTAACCGGTCGCCCGGGATCTTGCCAAAGTAATCATCTTTCACGATATAATCCGATTGCACGTCCGTCTTGTAAGGAATCACCATCGTGACTGAAGGGGAATGGATGAACATGCCCAGCAACCAAATGGATAGCAGTCCGGTCTCTTTCTTCCAGGCTGTCTCTCCGGTATTTTTAATTTCGTTGGTTGTTTCATATCCCACCAGGCTCACCTTTTCAGGTATGTCAATTCCCAGCTTTGCTTTGATCCGGTCCCTCCCCATCAGGTCAATTTTACGGGTCAGCTTTAAATCAAACACAAAATTGCTGTAATTCCTCAGTGTCATGGGCTTTTGGATCACAATCACCGAGTCGGTGGCCTGAAAGGTATCATACGGTTCGGTGTCGATACAAGCCGGGACCTGCCAGTTTTCATAGTCGAACGATTTGCCCGGACCGAAGTAGAGGGAGAACTGTCCGCCTTCCGGTCCCAGCCAGAAACGCTCTTCGCCTCCAACCGGATTGAACTGCTCACGCACCTCATCCGACCGGATCAGATCATAATTGATCCAGCCGTAGCTTTTCCCGGCATAACCATTTGAAGAGCTGGTCATGACCCGTCCCTGGTATTTCGGGGAAACCAGGATGCGGGCATCGCCGTTTTGCAACTCAATGAAGTCGGGAGAACCATCCAAAAAATTCACATCATACCCGTAGGTCCCTTTTTTACAATTATTCAAAGATTCAGATTTCAATTCTTCCACCATATTCGTTTCTTGTGCGGATTTCTCCTGTTGTTGTTTTTTCTTCCCATTGGAACAAGCCAACAGCCCGAACAACAGGGATAAAGTGATAAAAGTTCTCATTGCATTTAAAAGCCTTAATAATAAATTCTTCCGAACACATTCTAATCATACAGCGGGCCAAAGTTCCCGCAGGCCCGGTAATCAGCCCCTTCCTTCTCTTCTCCGAAAGCATTCCAGGCGGCGGGCCGGAATATCTGGTCTTCCTCCACGTTGTGCATACAGACCGGAATGCGCAACATGGAAGCCAGCGTGATCAGATCGGCGCCAATGTGTCCGTAACTGATGGCTCCGTGGTTGGCTCCCCAGTTGGCCATCACCGAATAGACATCTTTAAAGGCCCCCGAACCGGTCAGGCGCGGGACAAACCAGGTGGTAGGCCAGGTCGGATCGGTACGGTCATTCAGCACTTTATGAATATCTTCATCGATGTTGGCCGTATAGCCTTCTGCGATTTGCAACACCGGACCAAGACCTTTTACCAGGTTAATGCGTGACATGGTCACGGGCATCTCTCCGGCAGTTTTAAACTGACTGGAGAAGCCTCCCCCTCTGAAATAGCCCTTATTGGCAGGGCAGAATCTGGTGTTTTGCAAACACCTTTCGGCATCCTCCTCTGTGATTTCCCAGAATGGCTTCATCACGGGATTCCCTTCTGCATCGCACTGTTGCGCAGTGGCATCGAGGGTTGTGGATCCGGAATTGATCAGGTGTATGATCCCCTCTTTTGCTATCCCGGTGAGCGCTTTGCCGGCGACCCGCTTTACCGATTCGGGACTCCAGTAAGTGCGAACATCGGAAAAAATCTGTGCCGTATTGGTAAGCAGGTGCCCAAAGAGCATGGCTGCCGCATTGAGACTGTCATTTTCAGTGGCAAAAACAAACGCTTCACGGATGCCGTTCCAATCGAAGGAAGTGTTCAAAATGACCTCGGAGAAATCCCCGTTTGGAAGAAAATCGGTCCACTGACGCTGCCCCTGGAATCCGCCGGCAAGGGCATTTCGACCCAGGGCCTCTTCCCCAAATCCGGCTTCTTTCAGCTTCGGATTGCCAATCATCAGGTCCCGGAAAATGAGGGTCATTTTCACCACGGTTTCCCACTCCCGGTCTTTGCGTGCCCGGTCACTCTGCCACTCTTCCGGATTGCGGTCCTCGCCCTCGATGCAATGTTCCAGGGTCCATGCCAGGGCTTTTTCAAACTCCCCGCGGTCGTAGATCTCCTCATCGATGCGGCGTTTCACTTCACTCATATCCACAAATTCGGTCCGCATACCCAGATAATCCTGAAAAAACGCAGGATTGACCGTTGAACCGGCAATGCCCATGGAAGTATACCCCAGCGAAAGGTATGATTTTCCCTTCATCTGCGCGACAGCCAGGGCGGCCCGCACAAAACGCAATATCTTCTCCTGCACGTCCTCCGGGATGGATTCGTCTCCGGCGTCCTGCACATTACGCCCGTAAATGCCAAAGGCAGGCAGCCCTTTTTGCGTATATCCTGCCAGCGCCGCTGCCAGGTAAACTGCACCCGGACGTTCAGTCCCGTTAAAGCCCCAGATGGCTTTTGGGATCAACGGATCAGCATCCATGACCTCCGATCCGTAACACCAGGCAGGAGTGACCGTTAAAGAAACACCAACGCCTTCCCGCGCAAACTGATCGGCACACTTCGCTGCCTCGGCCACGCCTCCGATGGTTGTGTCAGAGATGACACACTCCACC
>JAGYMR010000308.1 GCA_018400515.1 Tangfeifania sp. | reverse complement strand
CATTTTTTCCAGAAAAACCTTGCGGCAGATTGAAATTACCCGGTCGTATTGTTGGTTGGTTTCGTTCATCTTTAAAATATTTATGCATTTAGTGATGGTGCGGCTTGCAGTTCGTTGAAGCAGATCTGTAATCCGTTCCTGTCAAACGCGCATATTCGTTTTACCCCCTGTAAACAGAAGGCATAAAAATATTAAAAATTGAGGAATTTGAGGGGTTTTGTTATACATTTGTACTGTTTGTAATTTTAACCATTAAAATTTTGCTTATGTTGATTACCCAGTCGGCCGGGAAATTCCTCAAACGGAAAAACTCGATCACCCTGGGTGGTGAATTGATTAATTTTTCCATTCCCTTAATTATGGGCGTCATTAATGTCAGTCCGGATTCCTTTTATGAAGGGGGAAAGCTAAAGAACAAAAAGACGATGCTTTCTGCGGTAGAAAAAATGCTGGAGGAGGGCGCCTCCTTTATTGATGTGGGAGCTGTTTCAACCCGGCCGGGAGCCGAACTTGTTTCGACCAAAGTTGAATTGGAGCGGTTGTTGCCTGCGATTTCGGCTGTCCGGAAGAACTTTCCTGACATTCCGTTGTCGGTCGATACCTTTCGTTCATGGGTAGCTGTTCGTGTTATTGAGGAGGTAGGTTCTGTTGTTGTTAACGATATTTCGGGGGGGACTCTTGACTCCAAAATGTTTGAAACGGTCGGGAAGCTGAAGGTCCCTTACATTTTAACGCACATTTCCGGTACTCCTCAAAACATGCAAGAGGATCCGGAGTATGATGATGTTGTAAAAGACATTTCAGCCTTTTTTTCAGAAGGGGTAAAAAAATTGACTAAGTTTGGTGTGAATGATATCATCCTTGATCCCGGATTTGGTTTTGGAAAAACGATGCAGCATAATTTCGATCTACTGAACCGGCTTGATTCGTTTAAGGTGTTCCAGTTGCCTGTTATGGTAGGGGTCAGCAGAAAATCGATGATTTGGCGGCTGCTTGGTAACTCGCCCGAAGAGGCCCTTAACGGGACCTCGGTGGTTAATACACTTGCCTTGCTGGGTGGGGCCGATATTGTCCGGGTACATGATGTAAAGGAGGCGATGGAGTCCATTAAGATCTTTGAAGCGCTGAAATCGACTGTCAGATAAATGCCTGTTTTTATTACCATACGTTTTCTGGATATTCTTGATATATTGCTGGTAGCATTACTGTTGTACCAGCTATACCGGCTGATCAAAGGAACCGTTGCTTTTAATATCGTCATCGGGTTGTTTTCTCTTTATTTGTTATGGCTGATTGTGCGTGCCCTGAACATGCAATTGCTGGGCTCTATTATGGGGCAATTCATCGGTGTCGGTGTGCTTGCGCTGATCATCGTTTTTCATCCGGAGATTCGAAAATTTCTTGTTTTTATCGGTACCAATTACAATGTAAACCGCGTTCTTTCCCTGGATAAGCTTTTTGGAACGGGAAAGGAGAAAAGCATGGATGAGCAACAGATTGAGATGCTTGTAAATGCCTGTTTTTCATTATCGAAGTCAAAAACCGGGGCCCTGATCGTTGTAGCCGGGAGGCTGGAGCTCAATGAACAAATCAATACCGGTACCATGCTGGACGCAAAGATATCCACCTCTCTTTTGCGAACCATTTTTTTTAAAAACACCCCGCTTCACGATGGAGCTGTCATTATCAGGGATCATAAAATCGTTGCTGCGGGATGTATTCTTCCCCTGACCCAGCGGGAGGTAGATAAGAGTCTTGGATTAAGGCACCGGGCGGCCATTGGCATTTCAGAGAATACAGATGCCATCGCCATCATGGTTTCTGAAGAGCGGGGATCTGTCAGTTTTGCCCGTGAAGGAGAGATCAAACGGAGGGTCTCCAAAGAGGTGCTGGCGGAATTTCTGGAAGAGGTAATTTCTCCGGAGGAGTAGATCCATTTTTTGTTGGATCTTTCTTTTTCAAATAAACTTTGCACATTTTTTTGTTGATTTTCGGAACCCCGGTTATCCGGGTGGGTTTTTGGCATTTTTTGTCTGGGCCAGCGCTGAGGGGAATTTTTGAGCGGATTTAAAATAAGCATGCAAAACATCTCTCCCCAGGAGGATGATTAAAAAAATGCGGGTTCCACTCTATCCCTTCAGTAACAAACAATTTTATTTGTATGGAAGGGGAAAATTTTAAATAGGATATATTATTTGTTGAAGTAAATCGAATAAAAAATATGAATAAGATTTGTCAATTATTTGGTATTCGTTATCCTGTCATTCAGGGAGGAATGGTTTGGTGTTCGGGGTGGGAGCTGGCCTCGGCAGTAAGCAACAGCGGTGGACTGGGACTTATTGGTGCCGGCTCGATGCATCCGGAGGTTCTGGAAGTCCACATTCAAAAAACGAAGGAAGCCACTTCCAACCCTTTCGGGGTGAATGTTCCCCTGCTTTATCCGGAGATTGATAAGGTAATGGAGGTGATTGTCCGGAATGAAGTACCCGTGGTTTTTACCTCGGCAGGAAGTCCGAAAAAGTGGACCGGATGGTTGAAAGAGCGGGGGATCATAGTGGCCCATGTGGTTTCCGGGGCTGAGTTTGCGCGAAAAAGCGAGGCTGCCGGTGTGGATGCTATTGTTGCCGAGGGTTTTGAAGCCGGCGGGCATAATGGGAGGGATGAAACAACGACCCTGACCTTAATTCCTTTGGTGCGGAAAGCAACGAAACTACCTCTGATGGCCGCCGGGGGAATTGCCTCCGGAAGGGCCATGCTGGCCGCCATGGTATTGGGGGCCGACGGTGTACAGATTGGTTCCCGGTTTGCCCTTTCTCAGGAATCATCGGCCCATACGGCTTTTAAAAACCTGGTGGCTCAACTGAAAGAAGGGGGAACTCAGCTGTCCCTGAAAAAACTGGCGCCTGTCCGGCTGGTGAAGAATGCCTTTTTTGACCAGGTGGCTGAAGCCGAAAGAACCGGCGCTTCGAAAGAGGCCCTGATAGAGCTTCTCGGAAAGGGGCGGGCCAAAAGAGGAATGTTCGAAGGCGATCTGGAAGCCGGCGAGTTGGAGATCGGGCAGGTTGCGGCACAAATGGATGAGATTCTGCCGGTAAAAGAG
>JAGYMR010000307.1 GCA_018400515.1 Tangfeifania sp. | reverse complement strand
CCGTGATTTCGGAAAGACCTGGACCTCGGCCTCCGGGGTGAAATTGAAATTGCCGCTGGTAACCCTTGACAGTCCTGCTCGGGCAGCGAACTACCGGGAGAAAGGAAAAAATGTGTACCTGAAAGATATGGGATTTGATTCCGGCGGGAATCCGGTTTGCCTGTACATCCGCAGCAACGGTCACAAACCGGGACCGGTAAGTCAGCCCTATGAGTGGTGCATTACCAAATGGGACGGACAAAACTGGCAAACTTTTGTAGTCACAACATCTGATCATAATTATGATATGGGCAGTCTGTTTCTATCAGACGATCACTGGAAAATTGCAGGGCCAACTGAAACAGGGCCTCAAAAATGGGGCGTTGGTGGAGAACTGGCTGTCTGGGAATCGAAAGATAAAGGACGTTCCTGGAAAAGGATAAAAAAACTCACCCGGGAAAGTGAATTTAGTCACGCTTATGTTCGCCGGCCGGTGAATTATAAATCCCCTTTCTGTTTCTTCTGGGCCAATGGACACTCCCATGAATTCAGCAAGTCGGAACTTTTTTTTGGAGACTTTAACGGAAAGGTGTGGAAATTGCCTTATCAGATGCAAAAGGATTTTGAAAAACCTTCGTTGTTTAAAAAATCTCACTAATTTATTAAAAACAGGGAAAAGTGATATCTTCGAAACTTTTTACCAGGAAACATAAAAACATAAATAAGGAAGAAGAATGAAGAAACGTGAATTCACGCTGATGTTGTCAGCAAGTCTTTTTCTGGCCGGGAATATTTCAAAAACAATGGGTCAGAATTTTCAAAAAGAGCAAGCAGAGAGACCCAATATCATATTTGTACTGACCGATGACCAGCGGTGGGATGCCCTGGGATATGCGGGGAATAAGTTTATTGAGACCCCGGAAATGGATAAGCTGGCAGAGGAGGGTGTTTGCTTTCGAAACGGCATCGTAACCACCCCTATTTGTTCTGCCAGCCGTTCGAGTATTTTTACCGGGTTGCACGAGCGCACCCATAAGTATACCTTTCAAACCGGTCCCATACGCAGCGAATTCATGGAAGAATCCTATCCTGTATTACTGAATGAAGCGGGTTATTATACAGGCTTCTTTGGCAAATTCGGGGTGAACTTTCCAGGCAAAGAATCCCTGTTTGATGTGATTGAAGATTACGATCGAAACGGAAGGTTCGCAGACCGGCGGGGCTATTTTTATAAAACACTGGAGGACGATACTGTTCATTTAACCCGTTACACCGGGGAAAAAGCCCTGGACTTCATTGAACATGCACCTGGTGATAAACCCTTTTGCCTCTCACTGAGTTTTAGTGCCCCGCATGCACACGATCCCGCTCCGAAACAATATTTCTGGCAGGAGGAATACACTAAGCTGTATCAGGAAAGAGAGGTGCCACCTCCCCATCTTGGCGGCATTGAATGGTTTAACAAACTGCCCCGGATGGTACGGGAAGGTTTTAACCGTACCCGCTGGTTCTGGAAATTTGATACGCCTGAAAAATACCAGCACTGCATGAAAGGTTATTACCGGATGATCTACGGGATTGACAGGGAAATTTCCAAAATCAGGAATAAGCTGGAAGAGAAAGGCCTTGCTGATAATACCGTTATAATTTTAATGGGAGATAACGGGTACTTCCTGGGAGAACGCCAGCTGGCAGGGAAGTGGCTGATGTACGACAATTCCATACGTGTTCCGTTTATCGTTTTTGATCCGCGAGTGAAGAAGCATAAGGATATTGATGATATGGCTTTGAACATTGACGTACCTGCAACCATTGCCGGTTTGGCCGGGATTGATCCTCCTGAATCGTGGCAGGGGAAAAGCCTGGTCCCCGTTGTTTCGGGAGCGCAAAAAGGGCTTTCACGTGATACCATCCTGATCGAACACCTCTGGGAATTTGAAAATATCCCCCCCAGTGAGGGTGTGCGAACAGATAAATGGAAATATTTCCGGTATGTGAATGATCAATCGATCGAAGAACTGTACAACCTGAAAAGGGATCCCCGGGAAACTAAAAACCTGGCCGGGGAAAAGAGGTATCAGAAGGTTCTCCTGAAGTTAAGGGATAAATGCGACCGGTTAACTCAAAGATATGCCGATCCATATTCCGGGGTTCCTTCGGGACTGATGGTGGAATACATCCGGGAGCCCGGTAAAACATTCATTAACGACAAAAACCCGGAGTTTAGCTGGATCGTGCCCGATGAGGCTCTGGTACAGAAAGCTTTTCAGGTGTTGGTTTCGTCTACGAAAGAAAGTATTGATAATAACATCGGGGACCTCTGGGACAGCCAAACCGTGCAAAGCAATCAGTCATCCAATATTGAATATTCCGGCAGCCCCCTGGAGCCTCATTCGGCTTATTACTGGAAAGTACGGATCTACGATCAGGATTACCGGCTTTCTGCCTATTCAGAGGCGCAAAAGTTTCGGACTGGTGCTTTCGAAGGGACGGTTTCGTCAAAAAACTTTTTTCAGATGGAACGGATCGCTCCCGCAACTTTTAAAAATCTGGCGGACGGCTACTATTTTATTGATTTCGGGAAAGATGCTTTTGGAACCCTTGAACTGGATTATGACGCCCGAAAAGAGGAAACCCTGATTATCCGGTTGGGGGAAAAGCTAAAAAACGGAAGGATCGATCGTCAACCGGGCGGAACTATTCGTTACCAGGAGGTGAAACTGCCGGTGGAGCCGGGCAGGAACCATTATACACTATCGCTGCCCCCCGACAAGCGGAATACCCTGCCGATTGCTGTGCAATTGCCCGATTCCTTTGATGTCGTGTTGCCTTTCAGGTATTGTGAAATTGAAAATGCCGGTCGGGAACTGACACAAGAAGATGTGCGGCAAAAAGCCTTTTTCCATTATTTCGATACAGGCAAAAGTAGTTTTTCCAGTTCCGATACTGTTTTAAATCAGGTGTGGGATATTTGTAAATATACCATGAAAGGAACTTCTTTTGCCGGGATCTATATTGATGGCGATCGCGAGCGGATCGCTTATGAAGGGGATGCGTATATCAATCAGCTGGGGCACTATTCCACCGACCGTGAATATGCCATGGCCAAACAAACGATTGAATATTTTATGG
>JAGYMR010000306.1 GCA_018400515.1 Tangfeifania sp. | reverse complement strand
GTCAACTCTTCTGCGGCAAGCAGTGCAACCGGGGTGGGATCATCGGCAGTAATAACCAATGCACGGGCTTTTCCGTTTTCTGCCACTACGAAATCCCCGTTAGTTCCCCTGCAGGAGTTTAATCCTGCAAGGGCTAACAGGCAGACAGCAAAAGCCTGAGCTGTTTTTTGGTACGAAAAGAACATATCCTGTATTCATCTGTTTTTAATGAATGCCCACAGCGGACATGCCTTTTATTCTTCCCACTTGCAGCGGTAATTAAACCGCCGGTTGGGACCGGCATCCCCATTGATGCAGAAAGAGATGGGATCTTTCAGTTCCGCAATATTGTCAGCCCATTTAAAATCAAAGGCCAGTTTATTGCCGGTAAGTCCCAGCAATTCCCTGGGCACCGTTAACTCCAGTTCATTATTGGCATACCGGAGCGGCAGTGTCGTCACCTCTTTCCATGGGTTGTCCGCATCCGATGCATCGTATTTCATAAGGGTAGTGGTTTGTTCGTCGACGACCTTCTTGTTAATGAGGAAATCGTACCCGTACCAACCTGTTTCATGGTTCTTATCGGCATCGATCAGCAGGAGCATCCAGTTATTTCCCGTATGAGGGGTAAGTGCGCCGGATGTTTCGGCATAAAAACTGATATCCTCCTTGTCGACCGCCACTTTGCCGGTAATGAAATCATTCCGGCCCGATTCGTTGACATAATGAATGCCCGCATAGCCCAGGGCATCACGGTGGAAAGTATCGTTCTTCGTGTCCCGGAATTCATTTCCGATCCCTTCCCAGTCGGAAAAATCGCCATCCGTTTCAACGGCATGGAAGCCGTTTTGCACAGGAATGGGACGGATGCCTTTGTAGCGGCGGATATTCTGGGCCATCTGCATATAATAATTATCGGTATATCCTCCCTTCATCGGATGGATGCACCGGTTGAATTCCGCATTGTACTGATCCACGAAATAGAAAGGATTATCCCTTCCCAGCCAGGGAGTGGTCCCTCCGTCCTGCGGCTGGTATTTTCCGGCCGTCCATTCATTCCAGTCATTCAGGTAAAGAAACTCCGGATCGGCATCAATGGCTTCGTTCCACCGTTCCTGAAAATAAATGCCATAGGCGGTGGGATTGTCAACGGTATCGCCGAGCCAGGGAACATAGGTTGGCACCGGCATATCATATTTATCCAGTTCGGGCTGGCCGTTTTCGCGGGACCAGGATTTTCCAACCCCCATATTAATATCAGACATAGTAACGGGATGCTGGGCTGCAGTAACGGCAGCCTGTTCGGGTTTCCCGTTGTGGGTGGCCAGAAGGTCTTTGGGATCCATTGCTTTTACCTCTTCGTTGGCAAGGCTGTAACCAAAGCTCCAGTTATCCTCGGTTCCCACATAGCGTTTGCCGTTCCATTCGTAATACCCCCACCACATATTCCGGAGGGTGAAAAAATCTTTTACCTCCTGGGTATAGTCGGTATAAAATTCCTCGGTATAATAAGGGTCCTGATAGTGGGGATGGTCGGGATTGGTTTTCGCTTCAGGATCATAATGGGGATTTTTATGCTTTACGTCCCCGGCATTGGCATCTTTTTCGGGTGTAGCATTGTAAAGCAACAGGGGCTTTTCATCCCAATAAAACCACAGATCTTTGTATTTCTCCTGTTTGTATACTTTGTCGTACAGGTCCTGCACAACGGTAATAACGGGACCGTTAAATGCCCAGAAACAAAACTTGGGCACTTTATTTCCGTTTTCCCTCATCTCCAGCATGGTATTAAAAATAACATCCCATTCATCCCAATAGCGAACCGCATTGGTCACATCCATCACCAGCACATCCACTCCGGCATCGCTCAGCATGGACATGTCTTTCCGGATGACATATTCATCCTGGCTCAGAAAGTAGCCCATTTCCGATTCCCCCCAGTGATAGGAATTGGTGTACCAGAGTTCGTGATCGGCATCGAGACGGGCGGAGGGATCTTTATGCAAAATTTTGGTCACATCCGCCCTGTAGGGCTGCTTCATTTTTATTTTGTCCTGCGTATGCCAGGTAATGTAAAATATACCCACCACACGCCGCTGGTCATCTTTTTTTACGGCCCCAACCTCTTCGTAGGAGGGCATTTCGCGGCCCAGGGCATCAGTGGCCACCCAGGTATCGGAATAGAGATCCCGGTAATACTTTTCTTCTGAAGCATCGGCCTCAGCGGTTTCAGCCCCTTTTTTTTCAGGACTTTTGCACTGGGAAAGTACCAATGCGACGACTCCCAGCACCATAAATACCGGGAAAAACAATCTGAAACTTTTCATTTTTGACATGTTTTAAAGATTTAATATGGAATATTTTAATTCATACTGCCCGGAACCGTCCTTATTTTGAAAGGGGACTTCCGGTATTCTGAAGCTTGTCCCGGCGGCCGGATACCTCCTCGGCGCACCGGGACAGATTTCATTTTAGGGAACCTCTTTCACAGGTTCCCGGAGCATTATTTTTCAGAGAAAACAAAATTGAACCGGCCGCCGGGGGCGGTATCACCGTTGACATAGAAATCCATGATATTCCCTACCTCCTGCATGTTGTCATTCCATTTAAACTCCAGATCCAGCTCTTTTCCATCCAGTTGGAGCATTTCCCTGGGAATTCCGATCTCCAGCACATCGTCCTTCACAGCAAACGGGGAGCGACCTACGGGTTTCCATTCCCACCAGCCGCCGCAGTTTTTCTCGACGACCACTTCATCTCCGTCAGGATTTACCCGGTTTACAATATAATCATACCCTTCCCAGCCGGTGGTTTTGTCGCGGTCCGCATCAATGAACAGCATCATCCAGTTGCGGTCACTTGCTGGGGTAAGGTCTTCGGCAGTTTCCACATAAAAATAGACATTTTCCGCATCGCGGGCCACTTTGGCACCTACAATATCATTCCGGCCGGTGGTATTGGTATAATACTGGTCGCGGCGCCCGCGGTGGTCGCGGTGCATTGTATTTCCTTCATAGTGACGGAAATAGGGTTTTACGGATTTCCAGTCATTGCCGTTCCCGATCCGGATGGTTTTCGGGGCCGATGGTTCTGCAGGCTTATCCATCCCCTTAAATTGCCGGACATAATCGATCAGCTGCAGGTAATAGACATCGCC
>JAGYMR010000305.1 GCA_018400515.1 Tangfeifania sp. | reverse complement strand
ACGATGACTGCAAATAATCGCCATGGTAATATTTTAAATCAAAATGAATGGGACGGCCCAGCTGCCCGGTTTTCCAGAATTGCAACGCCTCCCGCACCGATGCTGTCTGAAGGTACTGAAAACCCACCTGGACCTTCACCCCATCGCCGGTCTCCGATAATAACTTCCGCATCTCCTCCTCCTCTTCCCGGGTGGCACAAACCGGTTTTTCAAGGTAGATATATCGCACCCGGGGCATTTTCAGGGCCCGCTTAAAATGCTCAAAGTGTACATTGTTGGGACCAAGAATAAAAACTGCCTCCACGTTTTCATTCGAAAAAAACGCCGCGGTGGACTGTGCCTTAAGAAAGCCAAATTTCCCGGCAAACCCCGTACGACTGGCCTCCCTGGCCGAGGTAACAGACTCAAAAACGACTTCTGGCACATGGTCATAATAAAATTTCAACGACCGGATACCGTAGGCATGTGCCCTTGCAATTCCACCGGATCCTATAAATCCGACATGTATTTTTTCCATAATATGATGCAAATTTTTTCCAAAAATAGTGATTTGGATTGGCTATTTCAACCACTTGCCGAGCCAGTCAAAAAACACCCGCTGCCACAAAATCCCGTTCTGGGGTTTCAGCACCCAGTGATTTTCATCCGGGAAATAGAGGAACTGAGCGGGGATGTCCCGGAGGACTGCGGAATTAAAGGCGGCGATTCCCTGTCCCGGCGGTACGCGGTAATCTTTTTCCCCATGGATGACCAGAATGGGCGTATCCCAGTTTTGAACGTATTTATGGGGGGAGAAGGAATAGGACCGCCGGGCAGCAGCGTTGTTTTTATCCCAGAAAGGACCGCCGATATCCCAGTTGACAAACCACATCTCTTCGGTGGTGGCATACATTTGCTCAAAGTTGAACATTCCGTCGTGCGCAATAAAAGCATTAAAACGCCCCTCATGATTTCCGGCCAGGAAATAGACCGAGTAACCGCCGTAGCTGGCGCCCACAGCACCCAATCGATCCTTGTCCACAAAAGGCTCCCGGGCCACTTCATCGATAGCCGTCAGCAAGTCCCGGATATTCTGTCCCCCATAATCTTTCGAGATCTGCTCATTCCATTCCTGTCCGAACCCCGGAAGTCCCCGGCGATTAGGCGCTACAACAATGTATCCGTTGGCGGCCATCATCTGAAAATTCCAGCGGTATGACCAGAACTGGCTGACGGTCCCCTGCGGTCCGCCCTGGCAATAAAGCAGGGCGGGGTATTTTTTTGAAGGGTCAAAATGGGGCGGATAGATCACCCAAGTATGCATCTGCTTGCCATCGGTGGTCTCCATCCATCGCTCTTCGACCTTTCCCATGGTCAGCCGATCAAGTATTCCGCGGTTTACATCGACAAGCAACCGGTCGGAGCCCGTCTCCGCATCGACGAGGTACAGGGCGGCCGGCTGTGACATGGATACTTTCCGGGCCAGCAGCCGGTTGTCCGCCGGAATAACCGACTGGTAATTATGAACCCCGTCGGTAAGGCGGGTAAAAGTTTTTCCGGCCAGGTCATACCGGTGAATTTCATCGGTGGCGTGAATGTTGCTGATAAAAAAGATCGATTTGCTGCCGGCACTCCATGCCAACCCGTGAACATTCTGATCAAAACCGGCCGAGGCATCGGTTTTTTCCCCCGTTTTCAAATCCGCCAAAAAAAGCCGGTTTTTATCCGATTCATACCCGTCGCGGGCCATGCTTTCCCAGGCGAGGTACCGCCCGTCGGGTGAAAACACCGGATTTTTGTCGCTTCCATTCATTCCCCGCGTAAAGTTCTCCGTTTCACCGGTGGTGATATCGTACAGGTAAATGTCTGAATTGGTGGAGAGGGAATAGGCTTTCCCCGTTTTCTTTTTACAGGTATAGGCCAGTTTTTCTCCGCCGGGACTCCAGGCGATCTGTTCCATCCCCCCAAAGGGTTTGACTGGGGTGTCAAAACGTTCCCCTGCCATAATATCGGTCCCCGCTCCCACTTCCCCCTCAAGATAAGGAGCCACAAAAACATGATCATAGGCATGATCGTGCCATTCATCCCAGTGGCGATACATCAAACCGGTTTCAAGCCGGGCATTTGCTTTTGGCAGATCCGGAAAGCGGTCATGGATGGTTTTATCCAGTTTCACCCTTTTAATATAAAAGATCTTTGACCCGTCAGGGGAGTAATTGAATCCTGTGATGCCCCCTTCAATCTCCGTTACTTTCCGCCGGTCGGATCCGTCAGTATCCATTTCCCATAACTGGGCAGATCCCGAAGCAGAGGAGAGAAATCCAATTTTTTTCCCGTCGGGCCGCCAGCGGACGTTAAACTCATTATGCGGGGTTTGTGTGATGTTTTTTGGTGCTCCCCCGTTCACCGGAAGAATATAGATATCCGTATATGGTTTGTTCTTCTCAATGGAGTAGTAAGTCACCGTAAAAAACACCTGCTGCCTTCCGGGGCTAATCCGGGCACTCCCCATCCGGCCGAAAGACCATAAAATTTCGGGGGTTAAGCGATCGGAGGTCATGGTGGGGGTACCGGGAATAAAATCTTCCGGGGTTGGACGCTTTTGCCGGTCCGTACAGGAAAAACCTGCCAGCAGTATAAAAATAAAAAGGTACGTTCGCATGAATGTGTTTTTACAGAATTCCGGTTTAAAAATAATAGAATTAATCACACCGCCACCATTCGAAAGAAATTTATTTAACTGCTTGTTTTTCAATTAAATATTAGTCACACTTTCTTTCGGAAGGCCCTATGGATCGGGAGTTATTATATCTTTTCCTTTGGGAAATGCCAAACATGGGGGCTTCATTAATGACTCTTTTCCTGCAGCACCGGAACCGGTTTGAAATCCTTTCGATCCATGCCCACCGGGATTTTAAGCAGGTCCCCGGAAGGTAAGGATCTTTCTGCCCGTTACCCGGCATCATGTTAATCCATTTGATTCCTCTCAGCAGAAACACCCACAATTCCATGAGGGAATGAGCGCTTCCGGCTACCGGGATGATCCGGCAGTACCCCCACCGGATTCGGCGGAGGCACTTTCGGAAAAGAGGCAAAAACGCTAAACTTTCCTGCCGGACAACTGTTTTACTACCAGAAAACAAAAAAGACAAAAAATATGGCACAAATT
>JAGYMR010000304.1 GCA_018400515.1 Tangfeifania sp. | reverse complement strand
GTAAACATGGAAGAGGCGCTGAACATCGTCCTTGAAAACATTCTGAAAATCGAAACGATCCATGCGGCCGGAATATACCTGACCGATCCGGAAACGGGAGACCTGGAACTGAAGACCAGTACCGGATTATCAGCTGATTTTCTCAAAAACACCCGGTGCTACTCTCCCGGTACCCCCGAATATAAACTGGTGAAAAAGGGGGTGCCGGTTTATAAACGGTATGCCGATTTAAAACAGGACCCCGCCCTTTTCCGGAAAGAGAATCTGCAACAAATCGGCATCATTCCGATAAAATTCAACGACCGGGTCATTGGTTCCTTAAATGTAGCCTCCCGGCGGGACAAGGAGTTAGAAAAGCCCGTAAAAATAGCCCTCGAATCCACGGCTGCACAAATTGGAAGTGCCCTGTCCCGTATCCACTCCCAGGATGCACTGCTCAACAGCCAGAAAAATTTCCGGTTGATGTTTGATACACTCGAGGACTTCATGTTCATCGCAGATTTCGATGGAAATATTCTCCGGACCAATCCGGTGGTTCAGAAAAAACTGGGCTATACCGAAAAGGAACTGGGGAACATGAACCTTTTAAATCTTCATCCGCCGGAACGCCGGGAGGAAGCCCAAAAAATCGTACAGGATATGCTTGCCGGGGAAAGGGTCCTTTGCCCCGTTCCCCTGTATACCAAAAACCAACAAAAAATACCCGTTGAAACCAAAGTCGTTCTTGGAAAATGGGAGGGGAAAAAGGCCCTTTACGGAATGTCCCGCGACATTTCGGAACGGCTGAAAGCGAAAAAAAAGATCCGCAGTGGAGAAGCACGCTGGCAATTTGCCCTGGAGAGTTCGGGAGACGGGATCTGGGACTGGAATTTAAAAACCAACAAGGTGTATTATTCTCCTCAGTGGATCAAAATGCTCGGATTTGAAGCAGGCGAGATTACCGGTTCCCTGCGGGAGTGGAAAAAACGGATCCATCCCGACGACAAGCAGGAAGTCCTGGACTGCCTGGAAGCACACACGGAGGGAAAAAGCCCCCTTTATAAAAATGAACACCGGTTATTGTGCAAAGACGGGAAATATAAATGGATCCTCGACCGGGGAAAAATTATCAGCTGGGACGCCAGCGGGAATCCGGAAAGAATGATTGGCACCCATACCGACATCTCGGCAAGAAAAAATTTCGAGGATACCATGAAACAGGCCCTTCAAAAAGAAAAAGAACTCGGTGAACTGAAATCCCAATTCGTTTCGATGGCCTCCCACGAATTTCGCACCCCCCTCTCCACCATGATCATGGCCGCCGAAACCCTTGAATATTACTGGGATAAAATGTCCCCGGAAGAGATTTCCAAAAAGATCAAACGAATAAAAAACAATGTTGAATTCCTGAGAAACATCATTGAAAAAACCCTCAGCCTTTCGCGACTGCAATCCGGAAAATTAAAATTTACACCGGTTGAGACCGAGTTGAATGAATTTTTGAAGGGGGTTGTCGAAACCCAAAAATCGAGCCATCCCGATCACACCACCCGCTATACCGGAACGGATAAACCACTGAAGATCAAAATTGATCCCCAGATGATGAAGCAGGTTTTGAACAATATTCTGGCCAACAGCTACAAATACTCCGCGCCGGGTACAACAGTAACCCTAAGGGTCAGCAGACAAAACGCCACGGTTTTCATCAAAATAACGGATGAAGGCATTGGTATCCCGGAAGCCGAGCAGGAAAAGGTTTTCGACGCTTTTCAGCGGTGTTCCAATGTGGGCAATATCCACGGAACCGGTCTTGGCATGGCGCTGGCCCACCAGTTTATCAGGCAACATGGGGGGGATATAACCTTTCAGTCGGAAATGAATAAAGAAACAACCTTCACCGTATCCCTGCCGGGAATTTCCGGGTAAAACCAAATAATTATCATTGCTTTAATCTTTTTATTTTCCTTAATTGCATTTCAGAAAAAACGTGCATTTGAATGAAAATTTTTAATCAGTAACGAATGAAACTATTATTGATCAGCAATTCAACCATGGCGGGGGAACCTTTTCTGAATCATGCCAAAGGTGAGATCCGGAAATTTCTTGGGAAAAAACCGGTAAAAGCTGTTTTTATCCCCTATGCAGCAGTAACCACCTCATTCGATGAGTATTGTGAAAAAGTGGAGGAGCGTTTTTCGGAAGTAGGTCATCACATTCAGGGGATTCACACCTTCAGAGACAAAATAAAAGCCATTGAAGATGCCGAAGCGGTTGTTATCGGGGGCGGCAATACCTGGCAACTCGTTCGGATGCTTCACGACAAAAAATTAATGAATCCTTTACGTGAGAAAGCATTTAACGGGACACCGACCATTGGCTGGAGCGCGGGGGCCAATATTTTCTGCCCCACCCTGCGCACAACCAATGACATGCCCATCATTGATCCGCACGGTTTTGAATGCATCGGCCTGCTGCCCTTTCAGATCAATCCCCACTATCCCGAAACCGATCCCCGGGGGTTTGGCGGTGAGACCCGCGAAGAGCGCATTGAAGAATTTATTGAACTGAACCCGGAAATTTATGTTGTGGGATTGCGCGAAGGGAGCATGCTGAAACTGGAAGAAGGAAAACTTCAATTAACAGGTCCGCGCTTGTGCCGCATATTTAAAAAAGGGAAAAAACCGGTGGAACTTTCCTCCGGAGATGACCTGAGTTTCCTCATGGATACCGGAGTACTGGCGTAATCGAAAAGATTCCATTACCTTTGCAGCAAAAGCAATGAACAAGCAATGGAACTTCTTTCGAATCATTTTTTTGCACTATTTTTAATTGTTGCACTGGGGCTCATCCTCGGAAGGATCAAAATTTTCGGGTTATCCCTGGATGTTTCGGCCATCATTTTTGTTGCGCTTGTTTTCGGCCATTTCGGAGTAATCATTCCTGCTGATTTTCAGACGGTAGGATTGGTACTATTCATCTTCACCATTGGCATTCAGGCGGGGCCCGGTTTCTTTGAATCGTTCAAGAAAGAGGGCCGGCAGCTGGCATCGTTTGCCACCCTGCTGATTCTTGTAGCAGCATTCATAACAACAGCGATCATTGTTTTCTTTGACATTGATAAAAATATTGCTGTGGGGTTGTTTACCGGCGCCCTGACAAGTACGCCGGGACTGGCTGCTGCCATTGATCATAC
>JAGYMR010000303.1 GCA_018400515.1 Tangfeifania sp. | reverse complement strand
AAAGTGAGGAGTTAAGAGCCATATTGGTATTTTTTTTAAAATATTTCAACAGGAACCTGCTCCTCTTAAAGGGCAGGTTTTTTAATTAATTTTTAAAATGATAATAAACAAAAATAACTGGTGGTGGCGCAAGAAATTTTTACGAAAAACGTGAAAAGAGGCAGCGCTATGGCATCCATTTAAAAGGCTCATCAATTCACGATGAGCCTTTTTTTTTGGGATTCACTCACCGGGAACAGCCATCAGAAGAAAAGAAAAATGAGGGGGGGGGAGCTTGTCAGATTTCCTGTGGTGGGAAGCAGATTCCGACAGACAATGCAAAAACAAATAAAAATACAGATAAAATGGAAAAGATCAATTTTAAACCGGTGGTCCGGAAAATCCTTGCCGACACGGTCACGCCGGTCAGCATTTACCTTCGGCTCCGCACCCTTTACCCCAAAGCCATCCTGCTGGAAAGTTCCGACTACCATGGCCATGAGAATGCTTATTCTTTTGTATGTTTCAATCCGGTGGGCTGTTTTACGGTCGATCATGGTGAAGTCACCAAAGAGCTTCCGGGGAGAAAAAAGGAGAAGTTCGGGCTCTCAAAAAAAAGAAAGCTCGATGTGGAGCTGGATTGTTTCTTCCACCACTTTAATGTAATGGCCGATCAGATTGAACTTCCGCTCAACGGCTTGTTTGGCTACATCAACTATGATGCGGTACAGCATTTTGAAAACATTCAGTTTTCCGCAAAAAAGAATCCCGGCTACCAAATCCCGGAAGTAAAGTACTGTTTTTACAAATACATTGTGGCCATCGATCACCACAAAAATCAGATTCACATGGTAGAGAATCTCATGGAAGGGGAGAAATCTCAAATGGACTACATCCACCATTTGCTCATCCACCTGAATTTTTCAGGGATTCCGTTTAAATCCCTGGGCAATGAAACATCGAACATCACCGACGACCAGTACAAAAAGATGGTAACAAAAGGCAAAGAGCACTGTTACCGGGGAGATGTATTCCAGATTGTCCTGAGCCGTCAGTTCTCCCAAAAATTCAAAGGCGACGAATTCAATGTATACCGGGCACTGCGCTCCATCAATCCGTCCCCTTACCTGTTTTATTTTGATTATGGCAGTTACCGCATTTTTGGTTCCAGTCCGGAGGCAGAGCTTCGGGTAAAAGACAACAAGGCCACCATTCACCCCATTGCCGGAACATTTAAACGCAGTGGCAACGACGACCAGGACCGCGGGATGGCTGAAAAGCTCACCAAAGATCCGAAAGAAAATGCAGAGCACGTCATGCTGGTAGATCTGGCCCGCAATGATCTCAGCAAAAATGCCGAAGATGTGCAGGTAGAAACCTACCGTGAAGTACAATTTTTCTCCCATGTAATCCACCTGGTTTCACAGGTCGGGGGAAAAATCACCGATCAGACCAACCTGATCAGGGTGCTGGGGGAGACATTCCCGGCAGGAACTCTTTCGGGAGCTCCCAAATACAGGGCAATGGAACTGATCGACACCTACGAGAACCAAAACCGGGGATATTACGGAGGCTGCATCGGGTACCTCGGATTTGACCGGACCGTCAACCATGCCATTATGATCCGGTCGTTTCTGAGCAAAAACAATCAACTCTTTTACCAGGCAGGGGCAGGAATTGTGGCAGATTCGGTGGAAGCGAAGGAATTGCAGGAGGTTAACAACAAACTGGCAGCCCTGAAAAAGGCCATCGAAATAGCGCAAAAAATTAATTAAACAAAAACAGCCAAATGAAGCTTTTAGTCGTCGATAATTACGATTCGTTTACATGGAACCTGGTCCATTCCCTGAAAAAAATATCGGGAATGCCGGTGGATGTTTTCCGGAACGATGAGGTGGCCCTGGGGGAAATAAAAAAATATGACAAGATTGTGCTGTCACCGGGTCCGGGAATACCGGCAGAAGCAGGGATCCTTCCGGAGATCATCAAAAGGTATGCTCCCGAAAAAAGCATGCTGGGTGTATGCCTGGGACATCAGGCCATTGGAGAGGCATTCGGGGGAAAACTGCTGAACATGAAAAAAGTGATCCATGGCATGGCAACCCCCATTCAGCTTACAGGTAAAAGATCGCGGTTGTTTATGGGGATGCCCGAACGGTTCGATGCCGGAAGGTATCATTCATGGATTCTGGAAAAGGAGGCGTTGCCGGTTTGTTTTGAGATTACAAGCATGGATGATGAGGGCAGGATCATGTCAATAAAGCATAAACAGTTTGATGTGGAAGGCATTCAATTTCATCCGGAATCTGTGCTCACGCCTTTGGGAGATAAAATATTGGAAAACTGGCTGCGGTCATAAGCCAAAGGAGTGAACCTGAACCGACTTGCACTTTGAACCAATGCAAAAAACAAAAAATAAAATCGTTACGAATGAAAAAAATATTGGAATCCCTCTTTGAAAACAACCCGTTATCCACCCGGGAAGCGGAAGAGATCCTTGTCCGGATTGGCCGGGATCAGTTTTCGGACATTGAGATCGCTTCTTTCATTACCGTATTTCTGATGCGCCCCGTCACTCCGGAAGAGTTAAAGGGTTTTCGGAATGCCCTGTTAAAAATGGCGGTCAGTGTGGACCTGTCGGATTTTAACACCATTGACGTCTGCGGAACGGGCGGGGATGAAAAAAATACCTTTAACATCTCCACTTTATCGGCTTTTGTTTTGGCAGGGGCCGGACTAAAAGTTGCCAAACACGGAAATTATGGTGTTTCATCCTCCTGCGGATCTTCGAACCTGCTGGAATACTTCGGTTACCAATTCAGCAACCGGGAATCAAAACTGAAAACAGAGCTGAAAAAAACAGGCATCACCTTTCTTCATGCACCGCTTTTCCATCCCTCCCTGAAATACGTCGCACCGGTCCGCCGCGCGCTGAAGCTGAAAACCTTTTTCAACAAACTGGGGCCGATGGTCAACCCTGCTCTGCCCCAAAATCAGCTGGCAGGGGTTTACGACCTGGAGGTTCTGGATCTGTACAAAAAGGTATTCGCCGGATCATCCATTAATTATACCATCATTCATGCCTTGGATGGCTACGACGAGGTCTCCCTTACCGGGAATGTGACTTTTGCTTCCAATAAATCGGAAGGAACCCTCAGCCCCGCCGATTTTGGTTTTCCAACTTTAAAAGCCTGTGAATTGTCGGGGGG
>JAGYMR010000302.1 GCA_018400515.1 Tangfeifania sp. | reverse complement strand
CTGCGTAGCTGCCGGTGCAGGGCAAAAGGTTTCATCTCCCTCCTGGGTGGCTTCGATCTTTACCATACCGGTACGCCCTGTCAGGGTCACGGTCTCACCCTCCAATTCTGCCGGACCGGAAATAATTTCAAGTTGCACAGGAAGGCCGGAAGAGGCAGAAACCTCTGGTTCAAACGGTTCATCATATATCGTTTTGTCCCCGGGATTTGCGAATGAAATCTCCTGGGGGTCACAATCGCCCGTGATCTGAATGGATTTTAGATCAACCGTACCCGATTGAATTTCATTCTCATTCAGGGGATCAATCCGGAAACGTTCAATCCGGCCCGTCCATTTTTCCATTTGCCGCATATCAATCCGGTACTCCCGGAAAATGGTATCATTGGGAGCGACCGAAAAAGTGAGGGATTTATCCTCTGAAAAGGCAGGTTCCGTATCCGTTGAAAAATAGATACACCCGTTAGCTCCGGACGTATTATTTTTCATACGGATAACGATCACGAAAAACTCACCGGCTGCCAAATCTAAATTAGCGGGAGAGGTCATATTCGGATCGCTTCCGGTCAGCGTTAAGTGAAGAATCCCGTCACTTACCTCTCCAGACAAACTGTTTGTAAGGGTCCAGCCCTCCAGTCCTTCCTCAAAATTCCAGTCGGCTGTATAATCAAAAGGCCGGGCTGAAACCGTCCCAAGAAAAAGAATAAACAAAATAAAAAAGAAAAATCGCTTCATAAAGCAAGTTAACCATTTTTTTGAAACAAAAGAACCCCCCGGACTGAAACAGCATTTGCCGGCAGGATGACCTGCCGGCAAAGCTATTTATGGGATCACGAAGGGAACAGTCCGTGCTATCGTTTTTCGGAGGCAATTGCCTTAATGGTGACCGGCCCCAAAAGCCCCGAAGGCATCAATTCCTCTCCGGGTTCAACATCATCCACATTGAGCCAGGTATACCGCTCATCCTGAGGCATGTCATCCTCCTGTACCAATTTATTTCTCCAGGTATTAACGGTTTCAATCTCAAGAACATTTTCTCCTTCCTTCAAATTTCCATTAAGCGGCAAAACAAACGGATCAATCCACACACCTCCCAGGTCTTCGCCATTCAGCTTGGCACGGGCCATTACCCCCACCTCGCCAAGGTCGATCAACAAATCGCGGTCCTGAGGAACCGCATCAACATGAAATGTTGTCCGGTACCGGGCAGTTCCGGAATAATAGTTGATTTGCTCATTTTTGCATGAAGTCCAGTCCTTTAACTCCTCCCACACTTGCTTTTCCTCAGGGGCAATGTCTTTATTCACAAAATCAACTGTCCATTCACCATCAACGTTAAGCACCACTTCAGTTTCCGGAAAATTATCGGCATAGCCTGATCCGGTATTTTTATTCTTCTGATTGGTAAAGACAATAAACATGCTCTCTTTGGGTTGAAAGGCTAAGGGAACGGTTGTTCTTCCGTCTTCGATCCCATAATCATTCAGCATCCGGATCTCCCCGGTCACGGCATTCCACAGCTGGGGTTTCAAGCCATTGACCCGGAAAGAAGGTTCAACTTGTATCTTTTCGGTCTTGCTTTGATTGGTCAGGAAATAGATCTCCATTCCCGGCAATGTGCGGTGGGTCCAGAGTACGGGATTCTCCTTCTGAAAATCAACATCTTTTTCAACTTCCAGCTTATCAAACACCTCCTGAAGATCCATCCCTGTAAAAAGATGTCCCTCCCCGTACTCATGGGAAGCATTGCCGGACTGTCCGGGCCACAAGCGGTCGGCGATTTGCTTCACCCGGTCATCGCATTCCGGATAATTTTGCAGGCTCGGCGACCGTTTGGGTTTGGGCCCCAATACCGCAGCGCCTGCACTTACCAATTCTTCAATTTTTTGCAGTACTTCGGGCCGGATGGTTTCAATATTTGGCAGCACCATCAATTTGTAGGACATGCCATCCGGAAGCACCAACCGGCCATCGTCTACCGATAAGCGGTTCATGATCACTTCCGCATTGATATAATCGTACGAATAGCCCTCAGGCAGTTCCGGCTCTTGTTTTCCTGACATTTTGGGCGCGTCTTCCCCGATAAAATAGCAAACATCTGCCGCATATTTGCCTCTTTGGAGCATTCCCTGGCAGCGTCTCAGGTAATCGACCCATTCCTTCCCCTGGTCAAACCAGGTATTGTGACGGTTAAATTCTGTTGAGAACCAGGCGTTAACTCCGGGAATCCGTTCATCGTCGGGTTGATGAATGTACAAGTGAAGCACAAAATGATTGATCCCTTCGGTATAACTCCAGTCGCCCCGCGTTTTCAGCATGGCCGGGTGGCGCCGGTAGGCCTGCCCTGAAGCGGTAAAAGCTTCAGCGGATGTTACAGGCTTGCCGTAAATATGAGCAGCGGAAGAGGCGGATTTGCATTCGATGTTTCCAAGGGTCCCCTCATTCCAGTACTCACCGCTTACAAGGTTGGACTGGCCCCCATACATAAGGAACTCGCTTGGGAATCCCCAGTGTCCGTAATTTTCAAGCCAGAGTTTCAGGTTATGCTCGTTGGATATTTTTCTCAATCCCCCTACATACTCATAGGCGATATCAGTAGCGACCCTTCTCCGGAGGTCCCACAGAAAACGGTCCGATTTTTCCGCACTTTCAACGATGCGTCCCGACAAAACGGGAAGGTACTTCACCGGATTATAGCCATACGCCGACTCAAACTGTTCCTCAAAACCATCGGTCCAGTTTTGAGAGCCCATTTCATAGCTGTCGGCAATCACATATTTAAAGGCCGGCCGGCTCTCTTCCGGGATGCGCTTCAGGTATTCACCGATGTACTGGTCAAAATGGAAACGGGCCAGCTCTTCATTCATTTTATCAATTTCATACCCTTTGCCCTGGGGAGCAGCAGGTGCGTTTTGGGTTCCTGTCGGGGTCATACCCACACGAAGGACCGTCCAGGTGCCTTCCGGGGCATCCCATGTCAGCACGCCGTTTTCATCCATTTTATCGCTCAGATCGATGACCTCACCAATTTTGAGTTGCTCATTTTCAACTGCTTCCTGAGTGTCCCAGATGTAGGTGTAAAAATTGGGAGCAGGCGTGGGATGCATTTTGCCCAGTGATTTTTCAACATATTCCTCCAGGTAAGCCCCCCCGGTGATCACAATTTCTGAAAACCCTGCTTCGGGCCGGTTACTGACCAAATTTGAACAAACC
>JAGYMR010000301.1 GCA_018400515.1 Tangfeifania sp. | reverse complement strand
CAGCGGGAAATGTGCTTTTAACCAGAGACTCTGGAAACTCTCCACCGCATAAGAGGCCGAATGTGCCTTTGAAAAGGAGTAACCGGCAAACGATTCAATCTGCCTCCACACTTCCCGGGAAATTTTCTCCGAATGACCTAATTTCGCACAATTGGCAAAATACGTTGCTTCAATGCGTTTAAACTCTTTCAGAGAGCGGTATTTTCCCGACATGGCCCTTCGCAGTACATCCGATTCAGCCAAATCAAGTCCTGCGAAATGGTGGGCTACTTTTATCACATCTTCCTGATAGACCATCACGCCATAGGTTTCGGCAAGCTGCTCTTTCATCACCGGGTGAATGTACTCAAAATCCCGGGGGTTGTGAAAACGCCGGATATACTCCCGCATCATGCCCGATTTAGCAACACCGGGACGGATGATTGAGCTGGCAGCCACCAGGGTAATGTAATTGTCGCATTTCAGTTTTTTGAGCAGTCCCCTCATGGCCGGACTTTCAATATAAAAACAACCGTTGGTTTCCCCGTTTCTCAATTGCTCCTTCACTTTGCCATCCTCAAAAAATTTATCTGCCTGGTGGATATCCACGTCTTCGCCCTGGTTTTCGCGAATAATCTCAACAGCTTCTTTAATATGACCAATTCCTCGCTGGCTGAGAATATCCAGTTTTTCGAACCCCATCTCTTCAGCAATGTACATATCCCAGTGGGTAGTGGGAAACCCTTTGGGCGGTAAATCCAGGGCCGTATAAGCAGTAATGGGTCTCTCCGAAATCAATATCCCCCCGGCGTGGATGGTCCTCAAGTTGGGAAAATCAACCATATGCCGGCCCAGCGTATTTATCAGCCGGACAATTTCATGTTTGTTGTAATCATTTTCCGGATCGCTGATGAGCAAATCGATTTCCTCTTTGGGCAACCCGAACACCTTGCCCAGTTCCCGAAAAATGGATTTATTTTTAAAAGTAGACGTTGCCCCCAGAAGGGCTGTGTGGTTTTTCCCGTAACGCTTGAAAATATAGTCCTGCACCTCATCGCGGTCTTTCCACGAATAATCAATGTCAAAATCGGGGGGACTGGTCCGTTTGGGGTTCAGGAAACGTTCAAAGTAAAGGTTAAGCTTCATGGGGTCCACATCGGTTATTTTGAGGCAATAGGCTACAATGCTGTTGGCACCGCTGCCCCTCCCCACATGGTAAAACCCGCGCGACATGCTGTAGCGGATAATGTCCCAGGCAATCAGGAAATAGGCTGAAAACCCCAGTTTGTCAATAATCTCCAGTTCGTGCTTTACCCGTTCCCGCGCCAGCGGATTATTTTTTCCATAGCGATAGCGCATGCCATCGAGCGCCAGTTTTTCCAGCAGGAGTTTATCGTCGTACCCCGACTGGCTGAATGTTTTTTTATTTTTAATGGTTGAAAAATCAAAATCAATGGTACAGTCACGAATCACTCTTTCCGTGTTCTGAATAATGCCCGGCCAGGAGCGGAACGCCTCTTTTAACTTCATGACCGGCACCATTCTTTCATCCTCAAAGGCAACCTGGTGGGGCTGAAGTTTGCTTATGAGGGTGTTGTGATCGATGGCACGAAGGCTTTTATGAAGCGCCCAGGCAGTTTTATCTTCTACAGTCACCGGCTGCCGGATAACCAGCTTGCCGGGAAATTTCCGGTACCCGGAAGTAATCAGCTTATTGACCTGAACAGGTTTTATACCGGTGTATTCGTAATCTTTCAATTCACCAGGCTCTTTTCTTCCAAAAGGGTAAATAACAATCACCTGGCTAAATAACCAGCCTTCGATGGTATATTCTCTTTTCTCCAGGTTGTGCCAGGTAAGATAATCATTGAGCTCTTTAAACCCGGTATTGTTTTTAGCCACACCAATGAAAAGCAGCTCATCCCCGTTCCGCACTTCCACGCCTGCAAGAGGCTTCATTCCGGCTGCTTTTGCCTTTTTAATGAATTCTGGAATTCCCATGGTTGTATTGATATCGGTCAATGCCATTGCTTCCACCTTATTCACATGGGCAAGCTCCAAAAGCTGGTCAATGCTCAGCGTCCCGTAACGGAGACTGTACCAGGAATGCACGTTCAGATACATAAAATTTCCTTTATCTATTCATTACTCCCGATGCCCGCCTGATAGCCCCTTTCCCGTAGCGAAGCCTTATTTTGTCCATGGCGAGGTACAACCTGATTTGCTTTTCGTTGTGATCAAACAAGTTTAACTGCTGGGCACCGTGAATCAATCCTCCCAGTTTGACTCCTATCAGCCTGACCCGCATCCGGCGGTGGTAAAGGCGCTTAAACAATGCCCTGGCTGTTTCAATCAGCACATGGTCGAGGGAGGTGTAGGCCACTTTCTTTTGCATGGTGTGGGTGTCGTAGTTGGCATATCTGATTTTTACCGTTACCACGGATGCCAGCCGCTCTTTTTTGCGTAACTTAAAACAAAGTTGTTCCGTCATTGAAACCAAAAGTTGTTCGAGCAGGGCAACCTCAATGGTGTCTGTTTCAAAAGTCCGCTCCGAACTGATGGATTTTTCTTCGGAATACGGAATCACGGGGCTGGCATCGATGCCGTTGGCACGCCGCCATATTTCGGTCCCGCTTTTTCCCAGGACACTTTCCAGCATCTCCACGGGAATAGCACCCAGCGTTTCAATGGTCGATACGCCCATCGACCGTAAAAGCCGGTAGGTTTTCAGTCCAACCAGCGGGATTTTCCGAATGGATAGCGGATTCAGGAAAGGCTTTACATGTGTTTTATCCACCTGCTTTTCTCCGTTGGGTTTAGCTTCCCCGGTGGCAATTTTGGAAACGGTTTTATTTACTGAAAGCCCGTATGATATGGGCAGCCCCGTTTCTTTGATGATGTTCTTCCGGAGTTCGTGCGTCCATTGAAAAGAACCATAAAAACGGTCCATTCCGGTAATGTCGAGGTAGTGCTCATCAATAGAAGCTTTTTCATAGAGCGGGGCATTTTCAGCAATCACATCGGTTACCAGCCGGGAGTGCTTGCTGTACAAATCCATGTCGCCCCGGATAACAGTGGCATCGCGGCAAAGGTTCAGCGCCATTTTCATGGGCATGGCTGAATGCACCCCAAAAATACGGGCTTCGTAGCTGCAACTGGCAACAACCCCGCGGTCAGATAAACTGCCAATAATAACAGGTCTATTATTCAGCGATGAATTTATCAGCCTTTCCACCGATACAA
>JAGYMR010000300.1 GCA_018400515.1 Tangfeifania sp. | reverse complement strand
TTTTTTTGAACGTTTTGCCTGCCTGCTTATTTCCTCACTTGGTTTATCTTTTTTTATGGGAACTTCTGGTCCCCGCATTTACGCTTTTGTGTCATTATGATTATCCTGTTGTTCCGTGGCTTCTTTATCAAATTTGGTTGCCAGAAAAAGAAATCCCATACTTGAATAGATGATTATTCCTGTAGGCATTTGTCCCAGCACCCCGTTTCCGTATGAGGCGACCATAATTCCCAACATTCCCGAAACCAGGGCGCTCATTTGAGCCTTTACCCATGGATCCCGGAGTTTAAACATGATCAGGTATGCACTTTTGATTACGATATAGAGCAGAATAGAGATATGCAGCAGCAGTCCGACGATCCCCTGTTCGGCCCATATCATTACATACCAGCTGTCGGTGGGCGTTTGAGCCAGGAACGTATTCGGGGAGAAGCGCATTCCCCAGTTTCCGGCCGAACCAATACCCCCGCCAAAAGGGCGTGAAGCGAGATAGACTTTCAATTTTTGCTGGTTCTCCTGCCGCACCCTCATCGATGCATTGTCGGGATCGAAGGCGGTTCGCATCCGGTTGATGGCGTAATTGCTGTTGCCAATGGTGGTGAACATTAAAAAACCAAGGGCGGCGAGCCCTACCATGGTCCCGAGTATGATGACCTTAAAGTTTCGCTGAAGGATGATATAGAGGGCAAATCCCATGATAGGGACGGCCAGTGCTCCTCTGGTTCCCGATATCATTAATCCGTAAAGGGCCATGAGTCCGGCGAAGCCATAGAACAGTCTTAACTTTTTGGATTTTTTGAGATATAGGGCAAGGATGATAAATACCACTCCCGAGTGTCCCTGGGCTGCCCCAAACTGGCCCGCATCGGAGAAGAAGGAAAAAATGCGCAGTCTTCCGAAGAGGACGTGCGTAAGCGCCCCTCCCTGGTTCAGCCACGCCTGTTCCCAGGGATCGGGACCGATGAATTTCTGCATGATCCCTTTAAGTGTTCCCAAAAGGGAGAGTACCGCCCATATCTTCAGGAACAGTTCGAGGTCTTTTTTTTGATTGAAGAGGATAAAAATGAGGGGAATGGTTAAAAGCATATAGAGGGCTACCCCTCTCATGGCATAAAACCAGGCAGCACGACTGGCAGCTTCCGGGTTTATCAGTTGGAAAAGGGCGTAGCTAAACCAGATTACAGACAGGAGGGTCAGGTCGGTTTGGGCTTTTTTCCAGGGGACTTCATGGACGAAAGATCTGAAAAAGAGCGAGAGGTAGATCAGCACCAACTGGGCGTCGATCAATAAGCCCAGCGGTATACCGGTGATATACCGCGTTACTCCGAGGACGATATAATTGGAGATAAGCAATACGAGAATTCCCACGCGCGGATTCTCCAGAACAAGATAGATGTAGGTGACAATAAAAGGAAGGGTCAGCAGTCCGGCTCCGGCCACCAGACCTCCTCTTCCGATCAGGTATCCTGCAAGGATCATGGCGAAAATAAAGGAAACCAGAAGAAGGGGTTTTTTCAGAACCTCACTGCCATATTTCTTTGCAAAAGCATTTTCCATTTCCGGATTTTAAATATACTTTTTTATGTTTCTGAAAAAATCGATTCCTTCTGTTAGTATTTTGCTGAATTGCAGTGGGATCAGCTTGTGCAGATAGCGGTATCCTATTATTATTCCGATGACGGTAAAAAGTACGGTGACCCAGGCCACCGCCTGCAGCGATTTAAAACCAAAGACCGCAATAATGTTCCCGGCAATATTGGCCAGGGCCATGACAATAATTTTATAGAAATTGTATTTAGGTTTATTTATGCTGTCGAGCATTACACCGGTAAACCTGTCGATTGGCAGTAGAATAGAATAGACGGCAAAAATGCGGAAGATGGCAGCCAGGAGGGGCAATGAATCGATGTATTCATTTCCGCCCAGGAACCAAACCAGTTTTTCGGCAAAGATAAAGCCAGTGACCGCAACCGGAATAAAGAGCATCGTAACCGCGCCGCTGTATGCATAGAAAGTTTTTTTTAGACCATCGATATCATTCAGCTGGCTTTTCCGGGACATTTTAGGGAAAGCGGTCATGGTGAAAGCCCTCAGCGGTATAACCAGGAGATCGGCAATTTTCATAGGAATGGCATATTGAGCGATCCCGGCTGAGCCAAGAAAAGGGCTCAGTCCGATGATAAAGGTATCTGCGCTGCGCAGCAGACTGGATCCTACCACAGTTCCGAGGGAAAATTTTCCAAAGTCGATCATTTTTTTCCGGTTTTGCCGGGTTGATCTGGTGATATAGGCGAGGCCGTCCCATTTTTTCAGGGCGGCCAGAATGCTGGGAATCAGATTGGTCAGGATCTGGACTAAGATGATTTTTTGGATCCCCCAATGGAGAAAAATGATATTGGCCGCAAGAAACAGTACAAAGGTACCCAGACTGCCTGTCCGCATGATCAGGATATTTTTAAACTGTTGTTCTGCCTGGAAGAGGGAAAGGGCATTGTTCCAGGAGAGGTTGGCCACGGCAAGCAGCGGGTACCACAGGAGAAAAAGCCTGTATCCTTCGCTGATTGAGGTATTTGTTGTATCAAGGATAAACCAGGCCGGCCATAAAATGAGGGTTAGTAAAGCAACGAGAAACAACCCGATGAGGTATCCCGATCCCAGGAATTTTTTTTTTTCTTCTTTATCCACACCCGAGGAGAAGCGGACCAGTGCGTTCCGGGTCAGTCCAAAGCGAATAAGATCAGCGAAGGTGGCTAATGTGGAGTAGAGTACCCAGTCGCCAAATGTTACCTTATCCAGGGTACGGGTTAAGATCAGAAAGCTGATTAGGCCCAGGAATGCGCCGGTACCGCTGGTCAGGAGTGACAGTACGTTTTTTTCGGATACTATTTTTCTTATGGAATTGTTCATTTTTTCCCGGGGGCTCTGAAAGATTTTTTGGAAAAGAATTGCAGGGAGAACAGGTTTTTTATGATTCTCCGGATAACCGACCGTTTCCCGGGGAGGTCCCCGATGATGGTTTCCATCTCGGTGATCTCCACGCCATTGAGTAAGATCTGAGGTTCCGGCAGTCCGGGTATAGAAAGCAGATCGCTAACCATATTGTTGTCGGCGGCTTTCCACGGGCGGTTGGCCCGGGTTACCAGAAAGGTGCGGTCCATTTGGGTCAAAAGGCCAACAGGGCATGGATGGTGTATCAGGCCCGGAATCTCGAAGAAAAGGAAGT
>JAGYMR010000030.1 GCA_018400515.1 Tangfeifania sp. | reverse complement strand
AATTTTCTTCTATTGGTTTTCATTGGTATAAATATGTTTTAAAATTATTTTTAAATATAGCGACAGCTATTTAAAAAGTTTAAAAATAAAAAATTTGTTTTAAAGCTGTAAAATAACGGTCTATTTTTTCGGTTGGTTATTCCGATTTTTCGGGAATTATCCGTTTCCGGGAAAAATTTTTATATATTCGTTTGGTGGATGAAACGATTTCATCTCCTGCACTCCCTTTTCAAGGCTGTTAAAATCAAATTTGAACGGTGAACTAAAACGAATGAACATGAAACAGATTCTATTGTTGATTTTTGCTTTTTCTGCTGCCACTGCTTTTGCACAGGAAGAGGTTACTAAAACCGGATGGAATTTCGGGGCGTTGCCCACCATCACTTTTGACACGGATCTTGGTTTTCAGTATGGCGCTTTGGTGAATTTATTCCATTACGGGGATGGCAGTCGTTATCCCGGTTACGATCATTCGCTCTATTTCGAGGTTTCCCGGTTTACCAAGGGAAGCGGGATCAACCGGTTCTATTATGATTCGGACCGGCTGATCGAGGGGTTGCAGACCTCATTGGATGTTAGTTTTTTATCTGATCAGGCCTACGATTTTTACGGATTTAACGGGTACAATGCGGTGGTTCATCCCGGGTGGATTGATGATGAAAACACAGAAGCCTACAAGACGCGGATGTTTTATAAATACGACCGCAAGCTTTTCCGTGTAAAGCTGGATTTACAGGGGCAGTTCCGGGAGAGCAATTTCCGCTGGGCGGCCGGATTCAATATGCTGAATTTTGACATTGGCTCGGTGGACATTGCGAAGCTGAATGAGGGGAACGATGATGCGTTGCCCACAACAGAAGAGCAACCCGGGTTATTTGAATGGTACCGGACGTGGGGGATCTTGCCGGAAGAGGAGGCCGACGGGGGTTTTGTTCCCACCCTGAAAGCGGGCCTTGTTTTTGATACCCGTGACAACAAGCCCAACCCGATGAGCGGGATCTGGACCGAAGCGGTTCTGGTGGGAGCACCGGAGTTTCTGGGAGCGGAAAGTTCCTTTTTGAAACTCAACCTGACCCACCGGCAGTATTTCACCCTTGTTCCCAGGGATCTTTCACTGGCTTACCGGTTGTCCTATCAAACCACCCTGGCCGGGGAGGTGCCCTTTTATTATCAGACGCAGGTCATCACGTCAGTACTGAAAGGGGCCAGTTCGGAAGGGCTGGGCGGCGCCAAATCATTGCGCGGGATCCGCCGCAACCGCATTGTGGGGGATGGCTTTTTTTACGGGAACCTGGAAGCCCGCTGGAAATTTGCCCGTTTTCAGTTCATCAATAACAATTTCTACCTCGGATTGAACGGATTCTTTGATTTTGGACGGGTCACCCAAAACATCGATGTGGATACCGGAAATGTTGATCCCGGCGAACGGCCCGATTTTTTCCGGGAGGATGCTGAGGAGATGCATACATCTTATGGTGCCGGTCTGCGCATTGCCATGAATGAAAACTTTATTGTGAGTGTGGATTACGGCATGGCTGCCGATCCGCGCGACGGCGAATCAGGGCTCTATATTGGCCTGAACTATCTGTTTTAATTCTTGTTTTTCTTTTTATCCCTCACCCGTTTAAAGCGGAACAGCTTGAGCATCCATTTGGGCAGGGGGTGATGGCCACGTTTCCGGAAATCGAGAAACCAGCCGAGTTTTTCGAGCAGCGGAATTTTATGGGTTTCCACAAATTCGATCAGTGTTCCTTCGGGGGCCTTAATGTAAGCGAAGCTTCCGGCGGCCGTTCCCATATCAAATGTTTCCGAATCGCGGGTGCTGTCGACCGTAAAGGGAAAACCCCGTTTTGTTAATTTTTCACGGAGGGCATCCATCCCGTTGATATCGAAGCAGAGATGGATAAAGCCGGGATCTCCCCAGATACGTCCTTCAAAAATATCCCGCGGTTCGCGGTCGAGGGCCTGTACGAGCTCAATGACGGAAGATCCGAAAAAGGGGCTGAAAGCACCGTTCTTCACATCGGTATGTTTGAGCAGCCGCCGCCTGAAACGGCCGGTGCCTCCGGGAATTTCGCGCAGATCCTCAAAGGTCCCGGTGATGTCGTAAACCACCTGATCGTATTGCAAAACATCCCGGTAAATCCCGAGGCTCTCCTCCATATCTTTTACACCAATAACCGCCCCCAATACACCGCCGCTTACCGATTTCTCCTTCCGGAAAACCTCTTTTTCATTTTTGATCTCCCAAAGATTTCCGAAAACGTCTTTCATATAAAAATGGTCGTTATCTACCGGGTCTTTGGTGATGCCTCCCAGGATATTCAGTCCCGAAGCTTTGAATTTTTCGTATGCAGCCGGAACATTGTCGGTTTTTATTTTTCCGATATTGATGCCGAGGTCGCCCAGGTTCACTTCGAAAGCAGACGGTTCGGGTTTTTTGCCTTTGTGTTGCCAGATCTCGAATCCCCCGCCACCGCGCATGTTCAGTGCAAGTACCGCATGCCGTGCCCGGGGCTCTCCTCCGGTATGGGGCAGCATCAGTTCGGCAACCGCTTCCTCTTCAAACATCCGGATGTCCATCGAAAAATGTTCGCGGTACCATTTCCAGGCTTCTTTTAAATTTTCGACACCAATTCCCAGTTGTTGTATTCCATTGATTTTTCCTGCCATTTTCTACTTTTTTTCTAGAGTGGTTTTACCTTGGATGACATGTAATAAAAAAGTGCCGGCAAAAAGCGGCGGATATACATCATGAGCAATTCATTTCCCCCAACGGGGATCTCTTTTCGCTCTTTTTTCAGTCTTCTGCAAATAATTCTGGCACTTCGTCCGGGCGTTATTCCCTTATCCAGGCCCGGATCCATTTTCCCGTGGGCTTTCCCGGAACGGTCAAGCGCATGCTGTGAAATACTGGTCCTGACCCGTCCGGGGATAATGACGGAAACACGAATGTTATTTTGTTTATTCTCTGCCCGCAGGCTTTCAAAAAAACCCTGCAGGGCATGTTTCGAGGCCGCATAGGCAGAGCGGTAGGGAAACCCGAATTTTCCCACGATGCTGGAGGTGACAGCAATTTGTCCCCCCCCGTTTTCAATCATACGCGGAAGAACTTCTTTCGTGAGTTCCACCGTCCCGAAAAAATTGGTCTCAAAGATCTGGCGGTCCAGCTCCAGGGGTGTCTCAGCGACCAGTGAGCGCTGGCTGATCCCCCCGAAGTGGAAAAGGCAGTCAATGCTCCCTCCCTGGCTTAAAACCTTTCGGGCAGCTTTTTTCACCGATTCCGGACGGCCCAGGTCAAAAGGAATAATCTGCACACTACTGCCGTGCCTTTTACACTGATCCGCCACCTCAACAAGGGCTTTTTTATTTCTTCCCGAAAGGATCAGACCGGCTTTTTCTTTTGAAATTTCGATCGCCACCGCCTTTCCAATGCCTGAAGAAGCACCGGTGATCCAAATGGTTTTTCCGGCATACTCCATTATAAGGGTTTATTTTTTATTTTACTATCTTCAATTTCCCGGAAAAATCCCTGAAGATACGATTCAATTGACGTAAATATTCCCCCGGGAAGGATTTTTTTTCAATTTTAGAATCAAAAAATATTCATTTAATATGCGGGCGTTTTTTTTCCGGAAAAAAAGGCCTTCATTTTGCGCAGCAAATCGTTAAAATTGTTATAATCCTCCTGGATGGACAGTCCCACCCCCTGGGTGTAGGGAGCCGTCTCGTAAATCAGGTTATTGTTCGACCGGTTGTAGGCTTTCAGCTGAATTTTTCCACTTTGGATGAGCTTAACGTTAACCTCGAAATCGCCCACCAACTGGCTGTTATTGGCAGAGTTGGGATTGTTGTTATTTCCGATATTCCCGTTAATGATCACGCGGTCGTTGAACATCTGGGTACTCAGTGCCAGTTCGATCTCATCATCAGTGATTTGGTTCCCCGGCCGGTAATTCAAGCCGATATCCACGTTGTTACTAATCTGGGAAAGCCAGTTGCTCAACTGGTTGGAAAAGAGTTCACTGGCGGTGGTCCCGATCAGGTTGGGATTTTGCGCTTCATAAGTTCCCCGCAGATATTCAGGTGTATAGAATTTTCCCAGCACGATCAGTGAAAGGATCTGTTTGTTCATGTCCTCCGGGGTGCTGAAGAATTGCTGCAACTCATCGATTAACCGGTCTTCCACCGTGGGGAAATCTATTTTAAAATCGATCTCGGGATTGGAAAGGTTCTCCGTGAGCAGGATTTTACATTCCACCGGGATGCGCTGGTTCTGATAGATATTCTCATAGCTGTTCACCAGCAGGTCGTAGAGCGAAGCCTTCAGTTTATAGACGGCGTTCAGGTCGATGATGGCGTTGTAGGGATCCCCCGACCAGTCGAGGGTTCCGCCTTCTTCAATGGTAAACCGTTTATTGATCACATTTTGAAGGGTAAACAGGTATTCCCCCTGATCCACGGTATAGTTCCCCGAAAGGGTAATATTCCCTTCCTTGTCCATTCCAAAGTTCAGGATCCCTTCGCCCCGTGCTTTTATGACGTCGCCGATCTGGGCATTGTAGATGAGTTGTGCTCTTGCTTCAGGAGTGGCCCGGATGGTAAGGTTCAGACTAAAATCACTGTTCTCCTCATTTTCTGCAAAAGTGATCGCTTCTTTTTGATCATCGCCGGCAGAGGCAAAGCGGATAAAATCATACCGCTCAATTTCGCTTTCATCTTCGAGCGAAATATTTACACTGGTACCTGAGAGGGTAGTGCCCGACCCGGTAAGATTCACCTGTTGTCCTCTTCCCGTGATATTTACCCGGCCGCCGGCCACCACCCGGCCGAAAAACTGCTGGTTATCGCGCAGCGTGGTATTGATCGCCACTATTTGAGAGGAACTGGCCGAAAGATCATAGATCATATCCTGGAAATTAGTATGCACGATGGTTCCATTAAAGGTTCCTTTATTTCCTGTAACGTCCTGAAAAGTAATCTGGTCAAACAGGATCGTGTCTCCCCTGAAAATTACCCGATCGGTAAAATAGTAGCTTACCTGGGTATAGTCAATGGTCATGCCCGCATTGACCCCCCGGAGGGTTCCGTCGATCAGGATCTTATCCGGATTCCCATGGATTTTTACTTCTCCGGAGGCATCGCCGTGGAAATTGGAGAAGGTTTTCCGGATCACGGTCTCCAGCACCACCAGCGAAAAGTTGTCCAGGCGGGCAGTATACAGCATCCGGTTTTCTCCTGGTTCATAAAAACCACTGGCATAAAGGCTTTGGCGGCCATTCCGGGTAACGGTAAGCTCTGAATTCAAAACAGATGCGGTGTTGTCCCACTGATTCCGGAAAGCCACATGGCCGATATCCTGCTGTTTAAAGCGGAAATCATCCATGGTCAGGTTGGAAAAAAGCCGCCTTTCCCCGTAAAAATCCTGCATCTTCACCGAACCGTTGAGCAATCCCCCAAGGGGAAGGTTTTTGTTCAGATAGGTTTGCCAGTTCCCGAGGCGGATGTCCCGGAAATCAAGGGTCAGACTATCTGATTTATTTTCAGCAATCTTCCCTTCCAGTGAAATTTCCTGGCGACCGCTGGAAAAGGCGAAGTTATGGATCTCGATGGCGGTACTGTCGATGGAAGCTCCAAAGGAGCTGATCTGCCAGAGCGAATCAGCTATGTAGACCGTGGAGGGAATTCCCTCAACGGTAATATGCGGAGCAGTTTGATTTTCAACTTTACTGAAAGAGGCGCGGGTTTGGACTTGTCCCCTGTATGCTGAATCTCCGGTTTCTCCCCAGGCGATTTGGTTGTTGATGACGTTTTCGGAGATCACTGAATTCACCGTGAGGTTCTGAAGCTTCATCCCGTTTTTCATACGGACTTCCCCCAGCCGGATTTTCGAGTCGTAAGTCCTTTCCCCGGGGGTGTTGGCAATGGAAATGTTTTTGATGATCAGGTTTTTGGTGCTGAATCCGGGAATGTTTCCCTTCATTTCAAAAACCGACTGTTCCGAGTCGAGCCGCCCGTAAAGCAGAAAGGGGGTCTCCAGGCGGTACCCCGGGGTAAATACAGCCATCAGACTATCCAGGTTTTTGGCATCGATCTGATAGCCGAATTTATTTTCCAGAACACCCGCCATTTTATCCTCCCGCAGTGCCGGTATATACCGGTCAATGCTCATCTCAAAGGCATTGAAAATATTTTGAAACTGGTATTCCCCGTTGATCCTCACATCAAAAAAATCGGAAGTAAAAGAGAGGTAGTTGGCATCGCCGGTGGTGATGGATTTTAGTTCCATCCCTTCCAGGTTGATAGCTCCGTTCCTGTTTTTGTACAGACCATCATCAATGGCGATGGAACCGGCCAGGTTATCAATTTTATCCCCGGAAAAATCTGCGGTCATGGAAAATGATAATTCGGAAGAAGAGAACCGCTTACTAAGGTTCAACTTTCCGGGCAATGCTTTTTTTAGGTCCAGCTTAAAGTCAAAATCGGGGACTTCCGGGTTCAGGTTCACTTTTCCCAGAAAATCGAACTGAAGGTTGGGATCATCCATATTGATCAATCCGTCAAACATTTTGTTATGCAGGAAGCCGTCGAGTTGAATGTTTTCGTATTGGTAATTATTGATGGAAATCTGAACGATTTCCCCATCGAAAGCACCGGCTATGGCCTGGTTTTGTGAATCAAGATAGCCATCGACACTTCCGTCGAAGGTGATCTCCCCGACCGAGGTCAGCTGGAGTAATTCCCCCAGCCTGAAATCTTCGGTATCCACCTCTCCGCGGTAGGCAATGCGTCCCTTTTTTTCAGGCACCACCGAAAGGTCGGTGGTGATGTTGCCCATTTCACTGGTGAGTGTTCCGAAGGCCACAAAATCGTTCAGGAAACCGGTAAAATTCCCTTCATAAGTCAAAACGCCTGAATCGTAAAAAGCTTCCGGGAAACGGAGGTAACTGCCTCCCTGCCGGGAGGGAAGCCGAATGCTGCTTAAATCAGAAAAGGTGGTTTGTGACCGTTTCAAATCCAGAAAAAGGTACATATTTTCGGGCGATGAAATATCGTTGGCATAGAAATCCAGTACTCCTGAAGTATTTTTTCCTGTACTGAAATGCAAATCCCTTCCCTTCAGATCGTTAACTGTTCCGTAAATGCGTCCTGAACAGTAAAAAACCTGGTTCATGCCCCGGATAGCGGGGATAAAACCGGCCAGATCGATAAGGCTGATGCTGGCGTTGGAAAGCCGGAAATCCAGTTGAGTTTTCCCGGGGAATTCCGCCTCTTTTTCCGGAAATTCCATCCGGAATTCACTGTCACTGATGCGGGACCGGTTGGTCTCCAGATCCATTTGGGTAAATTCCAGTTTTCCGGCATCCGAGCGAACAACTGAATGAAAATTTTTGACCTCAAAATTTTTTCCGTCGTTCAGGGTGAGCTGGTTAATCTCAAACGTGAGGGTATCCTGAATGTAGGAAAGGTCCGCGACATTAAATGCGAGGTCGTGAACCGTATAATTTTTTGGTTTACCGGAAGAAGCGTCTTCGAAAAGGAGGGTGGAGCCCGAAAAGTCGAACCGGTGGCACAAAAACTGCCATTCGCCCGGTTTCTCCCGTGGTGTTGCCAGTGAATCAATAAGAAAACTGAAATTGAAATGGTTGGCGGTATCTTTTTTAATCTTCAGTCGGTTCTGATGAAAACGGAGCGCTCCGGCGACCAGTCTTCTCTTTTTGAATTGAATGCTGTCGAGTTGCAGTGCAATGCTTTTTGAGAAAAAAAGGGTATCGGCCTGCTGATCCTCCAGCAAAACATCTTCCAGCAGGATCTCCCGGAACAGCGCAATATCCACCCGCCCGATCCGGATTTCGGCGTTGGTTTTTTCGGCGATCTGACGGGTGATCATGCGCGTTAAATAGGTCTGGACCCGGGAGCTTTGCAGGGCCCAGTATCCTCCTGCAGCCATGCCTGTCAGGAATGCCAAAACAATGAGTACTATTTTCCAGCCTTTTTTAATATTTTTGTCGTTTTAATCAGTGAATGAAACATGTATTATTTTCTATCCAGCAAAATTAGGAATAGTTCCTCAATTTTTAAACTGCGTGGGTGGAATAATTCTCCAGGCGGGCTTTTTAGTGCAAGCCCTTTTAAAGATAACGAATAAATTGTTGAGATTCGTATAAACAGAGGCCGGCAGATGGGGGAGCGTTTCCCGTTCCACCGGGAAGTTTCCGAATGATGTATAAACCGACCGGTCAGCCCGAAGGGTTGACGGTTTGAAAATCCGGCCCGGCGCTGCAGGCAAATAATTTGAATCAGATGAAGATGAAGGAAAAACGACCGGTAATTATTTTAGGCATTGAATCTTCCTGCGATGACACCTCCGCTGCTGTCATCCGTGACGGGGTCATTCTTTCCAATGTGGTGGCTGGACAGAAAGTTCATGAAGCATACGGCGGGGTGGTTCCCGAACTGGCCTCGCGGGCTCACCAGCAGAATATCATCCCGGTGGTTGATCTGGCCTTCAAACAGGCCGGGATCTCAAAAGAAGCGGTGTCAGCTGTTGCGTTCACCCGTGGACCAGGGCTGCTTGGATCCTTACTGGTGGGCACCTCCTTCGCGAAAGGTTTTTCCCTGGCGGCCGGAATACCCCTCATTGATGTCAACCACCTGCAGGGCCATGTGCTGGCGCTTTTTATCAAAGAGCAGGATGGGGAATTCCATCCCCCCCGCTTCCCTTTTCTTTGTTTGCTGGTGTCGGGCGGAAATTCCCAGATCATCCGGGTACATGATTACCTCCACATGGAGGTGATCGGTCAGACCATTGATGATGCGGCAGGGGAGGCGTTCGATAAATGTGCCAAAGTAATGGGATTGCCCTATCCCGGGGGACCGCATGTCGACCGGCTGGCAAAGGAGGGGGATTCCCGGCGGTTCCGTTTCTCCCGCCCCTCGGTACCCGGGCTCGATTACAGTTTCAGCGGACTGAAGACCAATTTTCTCTATTTTTTAAGGGACCGGCTCAAAGAAAACGACCATTTCATTGAGGAGAATAAATCCGATCTTTGCGCCTCCCTCCAGCATACCATCATCGATATTCTGCTGAACAAACTCAAAAAGGCAGCCAAACAGACCGGCATTAAAGAGATCGCCCTCGCCGGCGGGGTTTCGGCCAACTCCGGGTTGCGCAGTGCCTTGCAAAAAACGGCCGGGGAGCGGGGGTGGCATCTGGTGATCCCCAGGTTTGAATACACCATGGACAATGCGGCCATGATCGCCATCACCGGCTATTATAAATTTTTAAACAACCAGTTTACCGGACAGGATGTGGTGCCTTTTGCCCGCACCCAACTCTGATCATGATTTTTCCCGGCAAACTGACCGGCGTAAGAAAAGGCCGGCCGCACCAAAATTTTCCACCATGTCCGTTTCACTCTTCTTCCTCCGGGGCCTCTATCCGGCCGTAAAAGGAGATGGCCTGCCGGTTGGTACTGACCACACTCAGGGTACAGTACCCGAGGTCCGAAATGTGAAAGGTATAGGTCAGAAAATCCATTTTGTTCTTGACGTCCAGCAGGACGATATAGCCGTCTTTGTCCTTCTCCATTTTGTATTCTTCTATGGGTTGGACAAAATCAAGGCCTGAATTCATTGCCATGTAGTCGACCCGGTAAGCCACCCCGTAAAACGGCAGGTAGGAAGTGAGGGTGTCGTTTCTGACTTCCGCCTCATACACGTAATTGAGGTGTTTGCTTCCGCCCGACATGGGCATGACATGGGTCGGTTTAAAAACAAAGGCGGTATCCTTTAGCATTTTCCTGATCGCTTCCTTTTTTTGAGCCTGCCGCTCCGCGCGGATCTCCTTCCGGCTTTTCTTCTCCGGTTCCTGGGCCTTCAGCCCGTTAAAACCCACGAGGAAAACTGTTAGTAATAAAACGATTCGTTTCATCTTTTTTGATTTTGCTCCTTTTATAACTTTTCTTTTTTTTATTGTTTCAATAAAATTAACTTCGCTCATATTCACGTTCATAATTATTGATTGCAAAAATTATTCCGGTAAAGCATTTTTACGTTAAAAAGAAAAACATGTTATGGGAGAAAAATACATTGGGGCACATGTAAGTGCGGCGGGAGGTGTCGAAAATGCACCGCTGAATGCCCACAAAATCGGGGCCACTGCTTTTGCCATGTTCACCAAAAACCAGCGGCAGTGGAAAGCCAAACCTTACACACAGGAGAACATCGATTCATTTAAGAAGAATTGCCGGGAGTACGGGTACGAACCTCACCAGATCCTGCCTCACGACAGCTACCTGATCAATCTGGGAAATCCCAAAAAAGAGGCCCTGGAAAAATCACGGGCAGCTTTTCTGGATGAGATGCAGCGGTGTGAACAGCTCGGGCTCTCCCGCCTCAATTTTCACCCGGGGAGCCACCTGAAAAAGATCCCGCCGGACCAGTGTCTGGAGCTTATTGCGGCCTCCGTTAATGGGGCACTGCGCCAGACAAAAGGAGTTACGGCCGTCATTGAAAATACGGCCGGGCAGGGCACCAACCTGGGTTTTTCGTTTCACCAGATCAAACAGATCATTGATCAGGTGGAAGACCAGGAGCGGGTAGGGGTGTGCATCGATACCTGCCATGCTTATTCGGCCGGATACGACATTAAAACAAAAGCGGGATTCGAAAAGGTTTTTGAGGAGTTTGACCGCGTGATCGGTTTTCCCTATTTGAAAGGAATGCACCTGAATGATTCGAAAAAAGCGGTCGGTTCTAAAGTGGACCGGCACAGCAGCCTGGGAGAGGGAACACTCGGACTGGAGGTGTTTGAAAATATCATGAAAGACCCGCGGTTTGACGGCATTCCCCTTATTTTGGAGACGCCCGATGATTCCCGGTGGCCGGAGGAGATCCGGATGTTGAAAAATTTTATGGACCAATGAAACGAGCATGTAAAACATCTGCACCCGGGAGAATGATTAAAATACATGCCCGTTCCATACCATCCCTTTGGTAATAAACAATTTTTATCGTATGCAAAAAACAGTTTACCTGAACGGGGACTTTATGCCGGAAGAGAAGGCCGCGGTTTCCCCCAACGACCGTGGCTTCCTGTTTGCCGACGGCGTTTATGAAGTGCTGAAATATTATCACGGAAAGCCTTTTTGCCTGGAGGAGCATATGAACCGGCTGAAAAGAAGCCTGGCGGAGATCGAAATTAATTTTCCGGAACCGGATCGCCTGAAGGATGTTTTTGAACAGCTGATCAACAAAAATCAACTTGGGAATACGCATGCCGGGGTTTACCTTCAGATAACCCGCGGTGCAGCTCCGCGAGTCCACCATTTCCCGGGAGGATTGCATCCTACGGTATATGCGTTTGCCTTTGACCTGCCCTCTTTCCGGAAAGATCTGGGAAAAGGGATCCGGGTGATCACCGGGGAGGACATCCGCTGGTTGCGGTGCGACATCAAATCGGTAGCCCTTCTGCCCAACACCATGCTTTTCAACCAGGCTCACCGGCAGGGGGCAGGGGAGTGCATCCTGATCCGCAATGGCGTGGTCACCGAAGCTACCCATTCGAGTGTTTTCGGGGTGAAAAACGGAACGCTCCTGACCCACCCGTTATCCCCATTCATTCTGCCCGGAATTACCCGGCAAGTGGTGCTTGACATCTGCCGCCGGGAGGCCATTCCTATGGAAGAAAGAGCGATTACGGCAACGGAGTTGTTTGAACTCGATGAGTTGTTTATTACCGGCACCGGTACGGAGGTGACTCCCGTCATCCGTGTGGATGACACTTCCATCGGCGATCAAACACCGGGACCTGTTACGAGGCTCCTTCAGCAAAGTTTTTTTGAGATGACCGCTTAGTGCACGGCAGCTACCCGGAGGCCGAAAAAAATGCCACCCTTTTAAAAAAGATGGCATTACACGGCTGATTGCAAAAAACCGTTGACTAAACGCGTATTTTAAATGCTTTTTATTTCATTCACCAGTTTGGTAATGGAATTTTTGGCATCGCCAAAGAGCATGCGGGTTTTATCATTGAAGAACAATTCGTTTTCAATGCCGGCATATCCTTTTCCCATCCCCCGTTTCATGATGATGATGTTTTTAGCCAGGTGGGCATCGATGATGGGCATCCCGTAAATGGGGCTTCCCGGGTCATCATAGGCCGCGGGATTCACCACATCGTTGGCACCCACGACAATGGCCACGTCGACATTGGGCATATCGGGATTGATATCATCCATCTCCACCAGTTTTTCGTACGGGACATCGGCTTCTGCCAGAAGGACATTCATGTGTCCGGGCATCCGTCCGGCCACGGGGTGGATGGCATATTTCACCTCCACGCCTTTGCTTTCGAGCAATTCATCCAGTTCGTGTGCAATGTGCTGTGCCTGGGCCACCGCCAGTCCGTAACCGGGAATAACGACCACTTTTTGAGAATAGCTCAGCAATACCGAGGCGTCGCTCAGGGTGATCTCTTTCACGGTACCCTGTTCGCGGTCGCCGGCAGCTGCGCCGCCGCCAAAAGCCCCGATGACCACATTCAGCAGGGAGCGGTTCATGGCATTGCACATGAGGACCGTCAGAATGCTTCCGGCAGCCCCCACAAGGATCCCCCCGAGGATCATTGCCTGGTTATTGTAGATAAATCCGGCCATGGCTGCGGCAATTCCGGTAAAGGAGTTCAGCAGCGAAATCACCACGGGCATATCCGCTCCTCCGATAGGCATGACGAACATGACACCGTAAACCAGGGAGATGCCCAGCAGCGTGTAGATGGCCCAGGTCAGGGTTTCAGGGGGCAGGGGGGAGGCAATGATGTAGATCCCCAGGCCGAGGGTGACGATCAGCAAAAAGAGGTTGAGCCAGGTCATGAAGGGTTTCATGATATCGCCCACTTTTCCGTCAAGTTTCCCGTAGGCGATCATACTGCCGCTGAAGGCCACCGAGCCGATGATCAGGCCGAGGACGGTCACCAGGATGGACCCGGTATCGCCGGCCGCGGCATTGGGGTATTCCAGCAGGGCCACCAGGGCCGAGGCAGCACCGCCCGTGGCATTGTAAAAAGATACCAGCTGCGGCATGGCCGTCATTTTTATTTTCCGGGCGATGGTGTATCCAATGGCAGCGCCCACCCCGATGGCAGCCAGAATGATCCAGAGATTGGTCAGGGAAATGCCCCTCCCTTCGGGATCTTTATGCAAAAACATCGTGGTCAGCATGGCCAGCGCCATGCCGCCGAAAGCCCAGAGGTTTCCCCGCCGGGCGGTTTCGGGGTGTGAAAGCATCTTCAGTCCCACCACAAACAACAAAGCGGCGATCAGGTAGCTCAGTTCGAGTAACGTGTCGCCGATGGTAAATTCTGTTCCGTTAACAACTCCTAAAACTTTATCCATGATCGCCTACTTTTTTTTCTTTTTGAACATTTCGAGCATCCGGTCGGTTACCGCAAAACCGCCTACTACATTGAGGGTCCCGAAGACCAGTGCAAGGATTCCCAGCACCAGCTCTGCAGAGAATGCGGAGAGTTCGGCATGGCCTACCAGAATGATCCCCCCGATAATAATCACTCCGCTGATGGCATTGGCCCCCGACATGAGCGGGGTATGCAAAACCGACGGGACATTGGAGATCACTTCGATGCCCAGGAAAATGGATAATGCGATGATAAAAATGGCTTCCTTGTTTTCCAGGAAAAAAGTTAGTACCTGTTCCATATCCTAATTTTTATTTGTTTTCGATCACTGATTTCACACGTTCATTGAAAATTTCGCCCTGGTGGGTGATGCAGGTGCCCTTAACGATGTCATCCTCAAAATTGAGGTTCATAGCCCCCGCTTCCCCGATCAGCAGCTTTAAGAAATTAACCACGTTTTTTCCGAACATGCGGCTGGCATCCACCGGCATCAGGGCCGGGTAATTCGACTGCCCCACAATGGTGACTCCCTGGTGCTGCACGGTTTGGTCGTTTTGGGTCAGAGCGCAGTTTCCTCCGGTGGAGGCCGCCAGGTCAATGATGACCGATCCGGGTTTCATGGTTTCAACCGTTGCCTCCGAAATGAGTACCGGCGCTTTTTTCCCGGGGATCTGCGCCGTAGTGATTATCACATCCGCTTTGGCCGCATGATCATTTATGGCCTGTTGCTGCTTCTGTTTATAATCTTCGGTTTGTTCGACGGCATACCCCCCGGCATCTTTATCTTCCCTGGCACCTTCCACCTCAACGAATTTTCCGCCGAGACTCATCACCTCCTCCTTCACAGCCGAACGCACATCAAATACGTATACCTGGGCTCCGAGCCGGCGGGCGGTGGCGATGGCCTGTAAGCCGGCCACTCCTGCGCCGAGGATGAGTACATTGGCGGGCCGGATGGTGCCGGCGGCTGTCATGAACATCGGGAAAAAAACCGGAAGTTTCAATGCGGCTTCCAGCACGGCCTTGTATCCGGCCACCGTTGCCATCGATGACAGGATGTCCATCGCCTGAGCCCGGGTGGTTCGCGGGATGGAATCCATGCTGAAAGTGGTAATCTTTTTCTCCTGGAAAGTCTTTACAAGGGAAGTATCCCACAAAGGATTAAATGCACTGATCCAAACCTGGTCCGGTTGAATTTTCCCGAGGTCTTCCTTTTCCGGGGGCTGCACCTGCAGAAGCAGTTCTGCCTCCCGGAATATCTCTTCGCGCGGGACCGTCCGGGCACCTGCAGCGGTATAATCAGAATCCGTTGCAAAGGCTTTGGCCCCGGCATCGTTTTCTACCATGACCTCTACATTCAACTCCGTAAGGGTTTTTACCGTTTCAGGAAGCAGGGCCACCCGGGTTTCATTGCCGTGTTCCTTCAGTAATCCAAGAATCATATTTTTTGTGATTTTAATGAATTTATCGGCAAAATTAACAAATTATTCTTTCGTTAACGTTAACGGAAAAGAAAAAATGATAAAATTTTATTTAGAATTATTTTTCCGGAGGATTCAAAACGGATTTTCCCGGGGGATGTCAAAACGGATGGGCTTCATTATTACTGCCTCCGCCAGCATTAAACAGTGATTAAGCGGGAGGTCATTCTTTGTTCTGTTTCCATATACGGATTTTCTGTTTTCCGCTTCCGGAAATTTCAAAAGGTCCGCAGACAGGATACCGGCCCCTCCTGTTTCCCGAAAAGTCTTCATCGATGGTGAGGGAACTGTTATCCGGATTTACAAAGGCCTGGCCCGAAACTTCCGATCTTCCCAGCATGGGGGTGTCCACGGTTCTGTTTTTCATTTGCGTCAGCCCTTCGGGGATGTTCCACACTAAAAAAAGTTCATCTCCCTGTTTTTCGAGTTCTATTCCCGGGCGGGAACCCAGGATGAATGCCCCGGGCTCATTTTTCATGGGAGTTGCACCGTTCAGATAGGCATTTCCTTCTGCCTGAACAGGGAATGCAGCTCCTTCAAAGGCACGGAGTCCGAACGCCTCTTTCCCGTAAACCAGGCGTTCCTCGTATTGCGGATTTTCCTGCGCTTCATTCAGGGGACAGCCGGCCACAAAAAGGTTGTTGAAAAAGCGGTGATCCCCTGCGAGGATCTCATGGTACCCGGCAATTTCGGTTGCGTGGGGTTTCAGGAAAGGGGTCACCCGGCTGTGCGGACTCATGTTGAGCCTTCCGGCCATCAGATTATGGACATAAGCTCCGCCCTGGGACATGTCCCATACCGAGCAGAGGGATAAAAACAGGTTGTTGTCCACCAGGTAGGGGCCGTGGTTAACCTCCGAATAGAAATCCTGAAGGATGTTACGATAGCAAAGGTTGCCGGTTACCCGGGCCCCCTGGGCCATCCAGTCCAGCCAGATCCCTCTGGCGGCATTCACGATGCGGTTGCCTTTGATCAGCATATCGACGGAGCCGTGGATCTTGATGCCTGCGATCTCGGGGCCGGTAAACTGCCGCTTGGTCCAGATGTCATGGATATCATTGTTTTCAATTACGCTGAATACGCCCCCCATGCTGCCGCAGATACCGGCCTGTTCGCAATGGCTGATGGTATTGTTGCGGATGATGTGGTCTCCGGTGTTCGCTTTGCTCCAACCCCTCTCCAGGGCCCGCTTGATGGTTTCAATGTACCCTTCGGCCGAATTCTCGGAGGTATTGTCGTATTCGTCCCCGTATTTTCCCAGGGTGATGCCGGCGCATTTGGAATGGCGGATCACGTTTTCTTCAATGATCCACCCTTTGCTCCAGCGGGTGCCGATAAGGCCTTTCTGTTCAGCAGTGGGAGGGGCCCACTGGGTGGCTGCCTGGCTCATGTGAAAACCTTTTACGGTAATGTAATGAATGCCCGGGGTATCGGGATAGAAACAGGCCGGCCGCACATTGATCTCCACCAGCTCTTGGTTGGGGTTGGCCCCCTGGAAATTGGCATACAGGTAGGTATTTTCCGCATCGCTCTCGCAATACCAGGTGCGGGTGGAACCTCCGGGGGCATCGCTGCCGGCGGCGGGTTCCGGATGCAGGACTTTTTCAATCACCGCTGCCTCCCAAAGGCTTTCTCCGTTCAAAAATATCTCTCCCGTATGGTGGATCCGCCCTTTACCGAGAAACCAGTCGCCCCGGATCAGCTCTTTGTAAGGATTGTAATCCCCGAAAAACGCATTGGGTATGACCGCTTTCCAGACGGTCCCGGTAAATTTTTTCCACTGGCGGATCACGGCTGAACCTTTGATCGCCACTTTATCTCCCGGTGCCGCACGGTAGGTGATCCGTTTTTCATTGGAAATGCCGCCCCGGGGAGGGGTAACCTGTTCCCGGTAAATTCCTTCATGGACCGTAATGGTATCGCCGGGAACTGCCTGAATCGCAGCTGCCTGAATGGTCAAAAGGGGTGCTTGCAGGCTTCCGCTGTTTTGGTCATCTCCCGTTTTGGCCACATGGTATTCCCGGGCAAATAGGGAAAGCCCGGGCAATAGGGTAAATAGTGTAACGAGCAGGAATCTTTTTACCGGGTGAGGGATTGCCGCATGGTGATTGGTCATATTTGTAGTTTTATTGTTTTTTATTTTTTGCGGGGCACGGTTGCTAAGTTGGCCGGGATCTGCAAGCCGGACCGGCGATTTATTTTTCGGGGACCGAAAACAAAATCCGTTCCGGCTGAAGTGGCCCGTCCGGTTATGGCACAATGCCGAATAGGCATCATCTGACTAAATCTCCAGTCCGTCGAGTAATTCAATATAGCGCTGAATGCCCTTTTTTATTTCATCGAGGCCGATATATTCATTTGCTGTGTGCGACCGTGCAGAATCGCCGGGTCCGATTTTTACGGACGGGAACGGGATGATGGCCTGGTCGGATGTCGTGGGGGAGCCGTAAAGGGGGATCCCCTGTTTAACCGCCTTCCGGACAAAAGGATGCTCCTTGCTGATGCCGGAGGAGTTCAGGCGGAAAGAGCGGGGTTTTACCTCTGAACCGATCAGTTCCTGAATGATCCTGACCGCTTCCTTATTGGGGTAGTGTTCATTGGTTCGCACATCCACCACAAAATGGCAGTTGTCGGGCACCACATTGTGCTGGGTGCCGGCCTTTATCTGGGTCACCGTCATTTTTACATCCCCGAGCATTCCGGAAGATTTTCCGAACCGGTAATCCCGGATTTTCCGGATATCATCAAGGGCTTTGTAGAGGGCATTTTCCCCCTCTTCGCGGGCGGCATGTCCCGATTTCCCCGAGGCATAGCAGTCAAGCACCAGGAGCCCCTTTTCGGCAATGGCGAGCTCCATCAGCGTGGGTTCCCCGACAATGGCAAAATCCACCGGGGCAATTTCCGGCAGTACGATCGCCAGCCCCTGCTTTCCGGAGATCTCTTCCTCGGCAGTGGCCGCAAAGACCATGTTCCAGGGAAGATCGCTGCCTTCATAAAAATGGACAAAAGCCGCCAGCAGCGAAACCAGGGGGCCTCCGGCATCATTGCTGCCCAGCCCGTAAAGTTTTCCGTCCTCCTCTATGGGCGTAAAGGGATCCAGAGTGTATCCCCTGGCTGGCCGGACAGTGTCAATGTGGGAATTCAGCAACAGAGTGGGTTTCCCTTTGATGAAGTTTTTATTGAATGCCCAGGTGTTGTTCTTTTTTGTCTGAAATGGGATGTGCTCCTTTTCAAGAAACTGCCGGATCATCCGGGCCGCATCCTGCTCCTGCCTGCTTAAAGAGGGGGTGGCAATCAGCAATTTTAATAGTTCGATGTATTTCTGCATGGTTTTTGGCGAAATGATTTTACAAAAGTGCAAAAAAAATGGATTTTGTTCCACATTTATTTCTTCTAACTTTGTTTACATTTATACCACCGGAATACCAAAAGGGGAACCCGGGCAACAAAATGCTGGGTGGTTGGCTTCTATGCTCCGCGAAATGAAGAGGTCCCCCTTTGCGGAAACAACGGAAATGCTGTTCATTTGAAATAAAACATTAAAGCTGATACCTATGAAGAAAATGATTCTGATTATTACCGCCTGGCTTATGGCTGTCCCGGCCTTTCCGCAACAGGGAAAGGTGCTTGAATCACGGGTTTTTAAGAGTGAATTGCTGGATTACCCGGTGGAGTATTCCGTCTATTTTCCTCCGGATTACGATGTTTCCGAGAGGGCTTACCCGGTTTTATACCTGCTGCATGGGTATTCCGACGATGAAACCGGATGGATCCAGTTCGGAGAAGCAGACCGGATTGCCAGTGAAGGGATTAACAGCGGGGAGGTTGCCCCCTGCATCATTGTAATGCCCGATGGGAAAGTCACCTGGTACGTCAACAGTTACGACGGGGAAGATCCCTGGGAGGACATGTTCATTGAGGAGTTCATCCCTTTTATCGAAAAGAAATACCGGGTGCGGACGAAAAGGGAGTTCAGGGCCATTGCCGGTCTGTCGATGGGAGGCAACGGAGCATTGCTGCTTTCCATGAGGCATCCGGACCTTTTTTCATCCTGCGTGGCCATGAGTGCGGGTACCCACACCGATGAAGAGATCCTTTCCGGCAATGCTTACGAGCGGTTTTTCGGAGATATTTACGGTCCCCGCCCCGAAGGCGAAGTGAGCGATTACTGGAAACAGTACAGCCCGTTGCACTTGCTGGACAGCGTGGACAGAGATCAATTGAGATCGATCCGTTTTTACATCGACTGCGGCGATGATGATTTCCTGTATAAAGGGAATGCTGCTTTGCACGTAAAAATGCGTGATCTTGAAATCCCACATGAATTCCGGGTAAGGGACGGAAGGCGGCGGTCACCGGGGTGGCGGTGGGCTCCGGCAAGTGGATCGGTCAGCGCATCAATGAGCGGCTGCTCTACCGGCTCAGCGGCGGCCTGTTTCTTGCCTTTGGGCT
>JAGYMR010000003.1 GCA_018400515.1 Tangfeifania sp. | reverse complement strand
ACCCTTTCACAGATGGAGAAAAACCTCGGGAAACTGAAACAACAATCCGGGGAAACCGCCAATTTTCATGCATTTTATGCGGCGGCTTACGGTTTTAAGATCGGCCTGAGCAACTGGCGGGCCCCTTTTTTGGGGCCCAAAAGCATGGAACATGCGGAGCAGGCCCTTGAAAAAGCCCCCCGAAACTTTCAGGCCAATCTCGAAATGGGAAATATCTGGAACCACATGCCCAAAGTTTTCGGAGGGTCTGCTGAAAAAGCCAAAAAGTATTATCTGAAAGCCATTGAGATCATGGAAAGCAGCGAACCCGGGCCACCGCAGAATAACTGGATGTACCTCAACCTGCTGGCGCTGGCAGGACAAATGGAAAGCAAAGCAGGAAACCGGGAAAAAGCATTGCATTTTTACCAAAAAGCCCTTAATATTGAACCCCGGTTTGAATGGGTGAAAGAGGAGCTTTTGCCTGCCCTGAAACAGGAACATTAAATGGTATAACAAATGAAGAAAAAGGTTTTGATTGCCGGTAGCGGCCTTGGCGGCCTTGCTGCAGCCCTGCGTTTATCCGCAAGGGGGTATCGCGTGGAACTTGTTGAAAAAAACAGCCGGGCAGGCGGACGGTTAAACCAGCTGAAAAAAGATGGCTTTACCTTCGACGTGGGGCCCAGCTTTTTCACCATGACCTTTGAATTTGATGAACTGGTCAGGGATGCCGGCATTGAGATGCCTTTTAAATTCGTTGAACTCGATCCGTTGTATACGGTCAATTTTCTGTCCACCGGAAAAACCTATTCCATCCACAAGGACCTGAAAAAACTGGCGGAAGAGTTCAAAGAGGTGGAGCCCGGCCTGGAAGAAAAGATCAGAAAATACCTTGGTACCGGACGCCATATCTTTGAGGGGACAGTTGACCTGGTGGTGCGAAAAAACTATCAATCCCTTTTGCACTACTTCTTCACCCTGATGAAAGCACCCCCCGGGCTGATGCCGGTTTTATTCCGGAACTTCTGGCAACAGGTCTCCCGCTATTTTTCCTCGGAAGAGATCAGGCAAATTCTTTCGCTGGTTGCCTTTTTCGTGGGACGGACCCCCTTCGACACACCGGCGGTTTACTCCCTGCTCTCCTATACCGAATTCATGCATAACGGTTATTTCAATGTGGAGGGGGGAATGTACCGGATTGTAGAGGGACTTACCAAAGAACTTGAAAAAAAGGATATAAAAATCCATTACAACACCGAGATCACCGGGTTTAAAGGATCCAAAAACAGACTGGAATACCTCATCGATACCGAAGGAAAAAAATGGGAAGCGGACATTTTTCTTATTAACGCGGATGCAGCCGCCTTCCGTGGAAAAATATTCAACCGCCCGGAGTTTTCAGAAGAGAAACTGGATAAAATGAGGTGGACCATGGGAACTCTTACCTTTTACCTGGGCATCAACCAAAAAATCCCCGGAATCCGGCACCATAACTATTACCTGGGCAGCAATTTCAGGGATTATGCCAACAAAATATTCACCAATCCCACGTCGTTTGAGAAGCCCTACTATTATGTGAATGTTTTGTCCTATTCCAATGCGGATGCAGCTCCGGAAGGGTGCGAAAGCCTTTTCTTTGTCTGCCCCGTGCCTGATCTGCGGTTTAAACCGGACTGGAGTGACCGGGACGACATTGTGAACAGCATCATTCAGGATTTCAGCAAACGGGTCGGAATGGATATTCAGTCAAAAATTGTTTCAAAAACCATTTACACCCCGGTGGAATGGCGCGACCAGTTTAACCTTCACAAGGGAAGTGCTCTTGGCCTGGCGCACGATATGAACCAGATCGGCGGTTTCCGGCCAAAAAATTTCGATGAAAAATTTAAAAACGTGTATTATGCCGGCGCTTCCACCGTGCCGGGAACCGGCTTGCCCATGGTTTTAATCAGTTCAAAATTAGCCGTTGAACGAATCGAAAAATACCATGCATCTGTACGATAAAAATGCACTGGCCTGCAGCAAAATTACGGCCAATAACTACAGCACCTCTTTTTCGTTTGGCATCCGGCTGTTTAAACGCAAATACCGGCCGGCCATTTATGCCATCTACGGATTTGTCCGCTTTGCCGACGAAATTGTTGACACCTTTCACGACCTGAACCAAAGAGAATTACTCGAAAAGTTGCGCAGGGACACCTTCGGGGCGCTGGATACCGGATTCAGCACCAACCCCATCCTCCACAGCTTCCAGAAAGTGGTCAATGAATATGGCATCAGCCGCGAATACATTGAAGCTTTTTTGCACAGCATGGAGATGGACCTCACCCGGAAAAAGTACAATAAAAAGGAGATCAGCGAATACATTTACGGTTCGGCCGAAGTGATCGGCCTCATGTGCCTGAAGGTGTTTCATAATAATGGTGAAAAAGATTTTGAAGCGTTGGTCTACCCGGCCCGCAAACTCGGCGAAGCTTTCCAGAAAGTCAATTTCCTCCGCGACATCCGGGCCGATTACCTGGAAAAAGGAAGGATCTATTTTCCCGGGGTACAATTTGAAAATTTTACAGAAGAACAGAAAAAAGTGATTGAGGATGATATTGCTTTCGATTTTTCGGAAGCGCGAAAAGGGATCGGAAAACTGAACCGCGATATTCAGCTGGGCGTCTTTCTTGCCTATTCGTATTACCTGCAACTGCTGAAAAAAATCCGGAAAACAACCCCGGAAATGATCCTTGAAAAACGGTACCGGATATCCGATTTCCAAAAACTGGTGCTACTTGCCGATGCCTGGATCCGCTTTAAAATGAGCGGCATATCAGGCCGGCGGGGAAAATGATAATAACCGCACATCCTTTAACCGCGTGCGGGTGGGTCCGGGGTATCGCGACGAATCACGGCAAGACTTTAAATTCATTTTCAGGGAAAAAATTCCAATAAAAAGATTCCCCGAGAAGCGTTCTCCTGAAAAATTCGTAAATTTCCTTCTCAAAAAAAACAATGGAGTCAGCAAAGAAAATTTACATATTCATTATTCTGGTCACCCTGGTCATTGTATTGATCTATGCCCAGGGCATTATTATCCCTTTTATTCTGGCGGTACTTTTTCTGTTCCTGATCCGGGTGATCAGAAAGACCCTCTCAAAAATCCGGTTCATCAGTAAAGCCCCGACCTGGTTGCTCACCATCGTATCTTCGGTCATCCTGCTGAGCTTTCTTGTTTTTACGGTGGAAATGATCAGCCAGAACATCCAGCAACTTTCACAGACCCTCCCGGTCTATGAAAAAAACATCAATAAGGTTACAAAAACGATCAATGAGCAGTTTGACGTTGATTTATCGAGCTTGCTCAGTGATTTTGCACAAGACCTGGATTTTGCGGGAATCCTCTCCAAATTGTTTTCCACCCTGACGGGGCTTTTTGGCGATGCCTTTATGGTGCTGCTCTACTTGATTTTCCTTTTGCTTGAAGAGCCCATTCTTCCCCGGAAAATTAAAGCCATGTATCCCAACCGGCAGCGCTACGAGAAAGTGAACGGGCTCATCCGGAAAATCGATCACTCGGTCAGCAACTACATTGCGGTCAAAACGTTGGTGAGTATACTGACCGGACTCTTAAGCTACTTTGTCCTTCTGATCGTGGGCGTTGATGCGCCCCTGTTCTGGGCTTTTCTTATTTTTATGTTGAATTTCATCCCGACCATCGGTTCGCTGATTGCCACCCTGTTCCCCACCATATTTGCGATGCTCCAGTTCGGAGAACTGGCCCCTGCTATCATTGTGCTTGCCATTGTCGGAACCATTCAGCTCATCATGGGCAATCTTGTCGAACCGAGAATTATGGGCACCTCCCTGAACATAAGTCCGCTCGTGGTCTTCCTGACCCTGGCCCTCTGGGGTGTAATATGGGGTATTACAGGCATGTTGCTGAGTGTGCCTATCACCGTTATTCTGATCATTATTATGTCTGAGTTTCCCGAAACCCGGCCGATTGCCATTTTATTAAGCCAGCACGGGAAACTAAAAAAATAACCCGGATTTCCCTGCATTTCCGGACAACGAAGAAGGGGCCGGCCACACCATCAGTTTTTTCGCATCGAATAAATATCATTAATGAGGTGCTGGTATTTCACCGCAACCACATTCCGGCGCAGCTTCAGTGTAGGTGACAGTTCTCCCGAAGCGGGGGACCATTCATTGCACACCAGGCGAATCCGGCTGATCTGCTCATGAGTTCCAAGCGTTTTGTTAACATCGTCGACCTCTTCCCGTATTTTTTCAACTACTTCGGGAATTTTAATCAGCTCCTGATTGTTTTCAAACAAAATCCTGTTTTCGCCACACCACTCATGGAGCAACGGAAAATTGGGAACAACAAGAGCGCTTGCAAACTTCTCATTTTCACCAAACACCATCACCTGCTCGATGAGATGGGAAGATTTCAGCCGGTTTTCAATCCTTTGAGGGGCGACATATTTCCCTCCCGAAAGTTTGAAGATCTCTTTTTTGCGATCGGTGATCTTTAAATATTTCCCCTCTTCCAGCACGCCGATGTCGCCCGTATGAAACCAACCGTTTTCATCAATCACTTCGGCCGTCAGTTCCGGTGCTTTATAATAACCCATCATCACCCCCGGTCCTTTACAAAGGATTTCGCCGTCAGCAGCAATTTTTAATTCAAAGCCTTCCAAAACAGGACCGACAGTTCCGATTTTCATCGCCCCCGTTGACGGATTGTTCACCGCAATCACCGGGGAGGTCTCTGTCAGTCCATACCCTTCAAGGGTGTACATCCCGGCCATCCCAAGCACACGGGCAATGTGCGGCTGAAGGGCGGCACCCCCCGAAACAATGTATACAATATTGCCCCCGAGGGCCTCCCGCCATTTCGAATAGATCAGTTTGTCCGCTATTTTGATCTTTATTTTCATCAGCGGACCATAAACTTTGTTGTATTCAAAATGCCGGGTTAGCCGAAGTGCCCAGAAATAAAGCAGTTTCCTGATCCCCCGCAGCTCCTTCCCTTTGGTGACAAATCCGTCATACACTTTTTCCAGCAGGCGCGGTACCGAATTGAACATATGGGGTTTGATCTCCTTTATAGCCGTCACAATCTGGGACAAATGCTTCACGTAATAAATCCCCATGCCCTTGTATTGAAAATGATAATTCACACTCCGCTCATAAACATGGCAAAGCGGCAGGAAACTGATCACATGATGATCCTTGCCCAGGCGATGCATCTTTGAGTGGGCTATGAAATTGGAAACTAAATTCTCTTGCGAAAGCATCACCCCTTTAGGGACTCCCGTTGTCCCGGAAGTATAAATGAGGGAAGCAAAATCCCCGGGCCGGATCGAATCTTTAATCTGTGCGAGTTGGTCTTCATACACCTCCTGATTTAATGCTCCCAGCTGAATGATCTCCTCAAAATTTCTTGCCTGCTCCACCGCTTCAAACGTATACACCTTCTCCAGGCCGGGTACCCTTTTAACAATGGGCATCAGTTTCTCGTACAACCCTTTATTACCGGCAATCAGCATCCGGGCCTCCGAGTGTTCCAGAATGTATTGATACTCCTCCTCCCCGATGGTGGGATAAACAGGAACGTGCACCACCCCCGTCATGGCCATTCCCATGTCGGCAAAATTCCACTCCGGCCGGTTGGAAGTAACCGTTACAATCTTATCCCCCTTTTTAAAACCCAGGACCAGTAACCCCATAGCAAACTGATGGGATTTTGTGTAATATTCTTCGGTTGAATAGGTGTACCACGATCCGTTATCCTTCCCTCCAAGGGCATCCTTCCTCGGAAATTCATTTAAATAGCGGTCAAGGAGGTCAAAGGTACGTGTTACTTCTTGTGTCATTTTTATTAAAATTTAGTCAAACCCCCAAATATAACCTTTTTGACCCTTTCCCCTTTTTTCGAAATCGGGGATGTTTGAATCCTGCCTTATTTAAAACCAATCAAAATAAACACAAAGAACTGACTTTCAATATTCAGGAAAAATGATTTACGACTATAAGAACAAAAAATTCCAAAAATTTAACATTATGTTATATTCTTTTCTTTCAAATAGCTGGAATCTTTTATATAAGCCCACACCATCAGTCCGGCAATAAGGATCATTACAACAGGAACGGCAGGGTTTATACCATAAGCCACCCCGCTGCCGTAGGAATGCAGCCCGGTGAGGTAATAATTCACGCCAAAATAGGTCATGAGTACGGATATCAACCCCAGCACCGATGCCAGATTATAACTGAAGATCCCTTTCAATGAAGGAATTAAGCGCATGTGTACAATAAAGGAATACACCACAATAGTGATCAGCGACCAGGTCTCTTTCGGATCCCAGCCCCAGTAACGCCCCCAGCTTTCGTTGGCCCACACAGCTCCCAGAAATGTTCCGATGGTAAGAAAATAGAGCCCTGCAGTAGCCGACATCTCATTGATGGTGGTGAGCTGATGAATAAAAACATTCACCTTGCTTTCATTCGATTTTTTCCGGAGAACGATAAGGATCAAAACAAGAATTCCGAGGAATGCACTCAACCCGATAAAGCCGTAACTGGCCGTAATGACGGAAACGTGAATGGTAAGCCAGTAAGATTTCAGCACAGGCACCAGCGGGGTGATCTCCGGGTTCATCCAGCTCAGGTGGGCCACAAACAGGGAAATACCGGCCAGGAAACCGGCGGTACCGACGACCATGGGGTATCTCCGTCCAAACACAAAACCGGCAAGCATGGCAGCCCATGCCACGTATACGATCGACTCATACCCGTTACTCCACGGGGCATGCCCGGAAATATACCAACGGGCGATCAATCCGGCGGTATGAACAACAAAAAGAAGGAATATCAATCCGAACAGGGGCTTCCGGACCCATTCCGACAAAGGTTTTAAGCGGAAAATATGAATGAACAAAATGAACAGCAAAACAAACCCGGACAACAGATAAAAGGGGAAGATCCGTTCAAACGGGTTCACCTTGTTGTAAGCGATCTCTACCTGCTTTTTTGATACTGAAGGCAGGAGCCCGGCGCCGTATTTTTGCTGAAATCGTTCAATGCCGTTGATAACATCCAGTGCTTCTGCTGTATTTTGGTGGCTGATGGCGCGCACCATCCGGTGAAATGAGTGCTTTACAAAGAGGGAGTCAGCTCCTGTATAATCTTCTGCTTCCTCCCCCGGGGCATACCAGGCGGCCTCTTTTTCCGCCCGCGGGAAAACATGAAAAAACGACCCCCGGAATACCATGAAAAAAATGCTTACCCGTTCGTCCAGATAGATGGTCTCTTTTTCGACACGGTTCCGCAAGGCGGGGGTTTTAGCATAAGCGGCCCGAACCTGCCGGGAAATTTTATAGTTCCCCTGCTCATCGAATAGTTGCCTGACAGCAATATATTTACCCTCCATTCCCAGTTGCGCTGCCAGGGTTTTATTTGATACCCGGATGACCGGCTGCGAACGCCAGATATCAGGGTAGGCCATCATACTCAACACCACCTCATCGGACGATTTCCCATAAAGCGAGGATTTCCGGCTTACTTTCCGGAGGACCTCGCTGGTCAGTGTTCCCATGGGCTTTACACGGCCATCAACCCCCTGAACCCACAACTCGCTGAATGCTTTCACCACCTTTTTATCAATCCCCGGCATACCGGCTCCCTTGCCCTCCTGTGCAGACGAAGAAAAAGCCAGTCCCAGGGCCAGCACAACGAGGGCAGTTTTCTTTACAGCCCCTTTCTTCAAGCGGTTCACCAGGGAACGAAAATGCGAAGACGGATTGACCAGGGAGAGTACCATTCCCAGTGTCATCAAAGCATATCCCAGATAAGTGATCCAGGTCCCCCAAAGGTCATGGTTTACCGAAAGAACGGTTCCCTTTTCGTCCGGATCATAGGAAGACTGAAAGAACTTATATCCTTTGTAAAGCAGCGGACGGTTCATAAATATGCGAACATCCCGTTCCACCCCTGCCGCTTCGTCCATCAGAACAACTTCCGAAGCATAGGATGAGGGGGACCCGGACCCGGGGTACCGTTCCAGCTGAAAATCTTTCAGGTAAATACGAAACGGCAGCGGGAGCTGAACAGCCCCGTAGGCAAGCCGGAGCATATGTTCGCCTGCCGGCACCTTCACCGTATCGGGATAGGCTCCGGCACGGCCAAAAACAGGGATTACCTGTTTGCCGCTGGTGCCGGTAATTTCAACCATTACGGCATCCTGACCGGTGGAACCCGAACTTTTTACCGCCGTAAAACGGGCCTTCGGATAAAAGTTTCGAATCAAAAAACGGACCTCTCCCTGATGATACAGAAACATTTTCCGGACAGGAATGGTATCTCCCGGAACATATTCAACGGTTGCCTCGCTGGTCATGGTACTTCCTGTCAGGAGATTCCGGGAGGTCATCAACAGGGAATCATCCTGAACAAAAAACCGGATACCCGCCACTTTTTCCGTTTCAAAGCCTGCCGAAAATCCCCCGGTCTCCAGCAAATCTCCCGGGGAGAATGAATGCGTCTGCATCCCCTTTTGTTCCGGGGAGGAAAATACTAAATCCACGGCTGGTTCCCCCGATTCTGCCGGAATCGCTTTGCGCTCCGCGCCGGAGATAAATCCCACCGATTGCACACGGATCCTTTCGCCGTCCGGTTCAAAAGAGGCAGAAAACTGCCGGGGGGTTAATTCAGAAAACAAGACCTGCTCCCTTTCCTGGTGTTCCCCAAGCCCGGCAAAAAAATAACCCCCGGAGGAGCGCATGGATCCGGCACTTTGATCCTCGCGGATATGCATCACCCCTTCAAATCCAAAGTAGCGTGTCACCCCTGCCCCCAGCAAAAGGATCAAAAAAGAGAGGTGAAAAAGGCCGATGGTCAACTTCTTTTTGGTATACAACCGGTACTTCACCAGGTTATTTATCAGATTCAGGGCCAAAAGGGCCCAGACAACCTCAAACCAGTGGGCATTATAAATGAAGGCCCTTGCAGCCGCGGTGCCATGACTGCTTTCCACAAAAGTGGCAACCGCCATGGAAAAAATCAGAATTATAAACAAGAACGCCATGAACGAAAGGGAAGTTATCAGCGAATAGATCTTCTTCATTGGTTAAATTTTTTACTTCATTTCTGCTACTATTCAAAATCCTCTTCAGAATGGTTATTATCTTTTTTGCCCTCATCTGCAGACCGCAGATTGTAAGGAATGGAAAAACAGAAAACAGACCCCCGCCCTTTTTGGCTCTGCAGCCAGAGTTTTCCCCCCAGCATTTCAACATAGGCACTGGAGATCGATAACCCCAGTCCGGCTCCCTGATAAGCATGGGTGTCTAAAATATCGGCCTGAATAAAACGCTTGAAAATGGCCTTCTGGCGTTCCTCGGCAATGCCCACCCCCGTATCTTTTACAAAAAAATGGAGGAAATCCCCGTTCTTTTCATAACCAAACCTGATCATTCCTTGGGAGGTGAATTTAATGGCATTTTTCACAAGATTGGTCAGGATCGCATATAATTTTTCCCTGTCGGTAAAAATATTTACCCTTTCATCGGGCAGCGCCTTGACAAATGAAAATTGCAACCCTTTTGCTTCCACCTCCTTCTTAAAAAACTGGTAGATGTAATCGACCTGGTTATTGATGTTTGTCTGCCGGGTAGTTATCTCCATCTGACCCGATTCAATTTTTGAAATATCAATAATATCATTAATGATATTCAACATCCGGTTGCCACTTTTCTCAATGATCTGAATGTAACTTTTCTGATCCTCCCCCGTAAGATCCGGTTCTTTCAACAATTCGGCAAAACCGAGAATCCCGTTCATTGGGGTGCGGATTTCATGGCTCATATTAGCCAAAAAAGCCGACTTCAGCTGATCGCTCTCCTCCGCCCGCTCTTTAGCCTGCCTGAGTTCCTCCATACGCACAGCTACCTTCTTTTCCAGATCGGCATGGTAATTCAACAGTTTTTGCTCCATCTCCTTCAAAGGAGAAATGTCCGTTACAATCAAAGTAGCTGTTTGCTCTCCGGGGGTTGTTGCGGCAGATTCATTTCCGGAGGCCTTGAAAAAAGGGGCCATCGAAAAAAGGTAATGCTTCTCCCGGGATCCATCCTTTCCAGCCGCGGAAAATGAAAAATGGGCCTGGACATTTCTTTTCAATCCATCCTGGAAAAAATCCTGAAAATACTTTTTTTGCGTGTCATCCAGAAACAGCGCCACACGCTTCCCAATGACTTCAGTCAGGGGGTTTCTGAAAATTTCAGCAAAATGGTGATTGCAATAAAGCACGCTTCCGTCTTCTGAGAGAAGGGCCGCCCCCTCATTCATCTGCTCCACCAGAAGCCGGTAGGTTGTTTCAGCAGATGTCAGGGAATAAACCTTCTCGCCTTCCCCCGTTTCAACCACCACGGCATCAATCTCCCCTTTCTGAATGGCAGACAATGTTTCCCGCAACTCCTTAACCTGTTCCTTCAGGGATTCATTCTGCCGGATAATATCTTCCGTTTTTTGCTGCATAGGCCACTTTATTCTAACGGTTTAAGGTCCAAACCAACCAAAACTTTTTCTTCATCCGACATATCCCCGATGATTTTCCGGAGGGGAAGGGGCAACTTTTTTACCAGCGTAGGTGCGGCAATGATCTGCTCCCCTTTTGCCAGGGTGGGATTCTGATAAAGATCGATTACCTGAAATTCATACCTCCCTTTCAGGCGGGAGTCACAAATTCGCTTGATATTTGTTATGGCTCGCTCCGACCGGGGGCTTAAGCCGGCAACATATAATTTTAAAACATGCATCTCTTCCCCTGATTGCTGAGGGTTGAAACCGGATTCCTTTTCCCTGTTTTTATTTCTTTGGCTCATAGATTTATTCTTTCGGTGCGGTTTGAATGTCCAGGCCAACGAGCACCCGTTCTTTGTTCGACAGATCGCCGATGATCTTTTTTACCGGTTCAGGCAGCTGGCGGATCAGGGTGGGAATGGCCAGGATCTGATCACCCTTGCCCAGCTGGGGATTTTCGAGCAGGTCGATGATTTTTATCTCATACATTCCTTTAAGGTGCTGCTCACATATTTTTTTAAGATTTTTGAAAGCCGTCACTGACTTGGGCGACTGTCCCGCCACATAAAGCTTCAGGATCCATGGGGCCGGCTGTTTTTGTTTCTCCGGTTGATCAGAAACATTTTGTTTCATAAAATTTTCTTCTTTATTTCCTGCGGCTTGCAAAAATATCCTGCCGGATCTTCTCATTTTGCCGGAGTTCCTTTTTTAAATTTGAAATTTCCTCTTTGATCGCCATTTCATCCGATTTCATTTGCATTTCGGACAACTCAATCTGGGCCTTAGCAGCCTTTTGCTTTCGCTGAAGTTCCAATTCAAGCTGTCGGATTCTTTCATCGATTTTTTCGGAGTTTTCCTTGTCATTCAACTCCTGAATCCTCCGGGAGGAACCTGTAAGAATGCCCTTCCGGCCCAGGTAAACCGCTTTCAGCTTCACCCCCTGCGAAGTAATCAGGAACTCACGGATCTGATTGGAGTTGGCCATCCCCCTGGACTTCAACACATAAAGACCGCGGTTCCGTTCCCCGTTCTCTTCGATGTCCCGGAGCATCAGCCATGAGTCCATCAATGACGAAATGTTGATATCCGTTGTCTCTTCAACTTCGGAAGCAGATGAGAGGGAGGTAAAAAACCCGGAAATATTCTTTGCCTTGATATAATCGATCATGCGGATCAGCATGGATTTGGTTTCGAGGGGATTTTCATTATCCAGGTAGGCATTCACCGGATCAAAAATGACCAGAGCCGGATGAAAGGAGTTGATATTCTTATGAATGCGGGTAAGGTGGGATTCAAGCCCGTCCATGGAAACCCGTTCAGAATGAAACAGGAGCAGCTTTTTATCCACCCATTGCCTCAAATCCAGGCCAATGGACTTCATGTTTCGCATGATCTGCTGGCTTGACTCTTCAAAACTAAAATAGAGCACCTTTTCTCCACGGCGGCAGGCCGCATCGGCCATGTGCCCGCAAAGACTTGTTTTACCTGTTCCCGCGGTGCCCGACACCAGGATGCTGCTTCCCCTGTAAAATCCTTTCCCATCCAGCATTTCGTCCAGTTCATTAATACCCGAAGAAATGTGCTCGTCCGAAACCGAGTGGTCCAGCGAAAGAGAAGTAATGGGAAGAATAGAAATGCCCTCCTCATCGATCAGGAACGGAAAATCATTGGTTTCGTGTTTGGTTCCCCGGTATTTTACGATCCGGAGGCGCCGGGTGAAAACATGATTCTGTTCTACATGATCGAGGGAAATTACACAATCGGAAACATACTCCTCGAGTCCATGCCGGGTAAATGAATTATCCCCGCGTTCGCCGGTAATAATGGCCGTCATCCCTTTATCCTTAAGCCACCGGAAAAGCCTGCGAAGTTCGGCCCGGAGAATGGCCTGATTGGGAAGGCCGGCAAAAAGGGCCTCCAGGGTATCCAGGACGATCCGTTTGGCCCCGATGGCTTCAATCGCCTGGTTGATACGGATAAAGAGGCCTTCCAGGTCATACTCCCCGGTCTCTTCTATCTCATTCCGCTCGACGCGAATATAATCGATGTATAACTTCTTTTCGTTTATCAGATGCCCGAGATCAAATCCAAGCGATTCCACATTTTGAATCAGTTCCTCTTCGGTCTCTTCAAAAGCAATGATCGCACCGGGTTCACCAAACTGGGCGGCCCCCCGCACTAAAAATTCAAGGCCCAGTAACGTTTTTCCACTCCCTGCGGCTCCACTAACCAGGGTGGGCCGCGCACGGGGAAGACCGCCGCCGGTAATTTCATCCAGGCCGTTTATCCCGGTCCGGGCCTTATCAAGTTTTCTGGAGGCAGCGCGCATTGATTTGTTGTTCATATTCCAAAATTTTTATTGTATTGGGAAAAAGGATTGACTTATGCATCAAAGGGCATGTCAGTACCATACAGCCCCGGGTCCCCGGGGGACGGCAGTGGGGTCACCGTTCACTATCGTTTAAAAAGGCGAGGGCTTTTTCGATGGCTGCCTGGATCCCGGAAACATCTTTCCCTCCTGCAGTAGCATAGAAGGGTTGTCCGCCTCCCCCGCCTTTGATCTCGCGGCCGGCTTCACGCACGATTTTCCCGGCGTTGAGCCCCCGCTCCTCCACAAGGTCCTCTGAGACCACCACCGTTAAATGGGGTTTCCCTTTGATTTCGGCCCCCAAAACAAGAAACAGGTTCTCCACTTCGTTTTTCAGTTGAAAAGCCAGGTCTTTCATCATTCCGGCATTGTCTGCATCCACCTGGCCGGAAATAATATTGACACCATCTTCCCGCAATATTTTACTTTTCAGATTGGATTTTAAAATCTTGAGCCGTTCCCGGCTGAAAGCCTCGATTTGCTTCGAAAGTTCGGCGTTTTCCTTCAATAGGTTCTCCACGCTGCCCAGGGTGTCTTTCGATGCCTTCACCGTTTGCCGGATGTTTTCCAGTGTTCTGATCTGATCGTTCACGTATTTTTCGGCTCTCGGGCCGGTGATGGCCTCGATCCGTCGTACTCCGGCCGCGATGGCTGTTTCCGAAACAATTTTAAACAATCCGATCTGGCCGGTGGCGGCCACATGGGTTCCCCCGCACAACTCCACCGAATCACCAAATCTAATCACACGCACCGAATCCCCGTACTTCTCCCCGAACAACATCATCGCCCCCATGGCTTTGGCCTCCTCCATCGGGAGCTCCCGGTTCTCTTCCCTGACCGTATTCTTCCTGATCTTTTCATTTACAAGGCTTTCCACTTCTTCGATCTCTTCGGGGCTCAGTTTTTGAAAGTGCGAAAAATCAAACCGGAGGTGATCGGCATTCACCAGCGAACCTTTTTGCTCCACATGTTTGCCGAGCACTTCGCGCAATGCAGCGTGGAGCAAATGGGTGGCCGTATGGTTATTGGCAGTTTTGTGCCGGTTATCCAGGTCAACCACTGCCCGGAAGTGAGCCTCCGGATTTTCAGGCATTTCCCGGGTAAGATGAACAATCAGATTATTCTCCTTTTGTGTGTCAAAAACAGCTATTTTATTTCCGTTTTCTTCAATGTAGCCGGTATCTCCCGCCTGTCCGCCTGACTCTCCATAAAAGGGTGTCTGATCAAACACCAGTTGGTAAAACGACCGGTTTTTTTTCCGCACCTTCCGGTAGCGTGCAATACGCACTTCAGCTTCTGTCTGGTCGTATCCGAGAAAACGGGTCTGGTCGATTTTACGGACTTCGATCCAATCGCCGGTTTCAAGCTGCGCGGCATTCCGGGAACGGTTTTTCTGGGCTTCCATTTCAGTCTTAAACCCCTGGATATCCGTATCCATATCGTTTTCCCGGGCGATAAGGGCCGTCAGGTCAAGCGGAAAACCAAAGGTATCGTACAAAATAAACAGATCTTTCCCGGGAATTTTGTTACCTCTTGCTTCCCGGGTTCTGGAGATAACTTCATCCAGCAGTTTGATTCCGGTGGAAAGGGTCCGCAAAAACGACTCCTCTTCCTCACGGATCACTTTCTCAATGAGCTGCTGCTGAGCTTCCAGTTCGGGAAAAGACGCCCCCATGGAATCTTTCAAAACATCCACAAGCCTGAAAATAAACGGGTTTTTAAGACCCAGGAAGGTATAGCCGTAGCGAACTCCCCTTCGTAAGATCCGGCGAATGACGTACCCTGCTTTGTTATTGGAAGGCAACTGTCCGTCGGCAATGGCAAAGGCCACGGCACGAACATGATCGGCCACCACCCGCATGGCAACATCGGTTTTCTCCTCCTTGCCGTAGCTTTTCCCGCTCATCGTTTCAACCGCCCTGATGAGCTGCTGAAAAATATCGGTATCGTAATTCGAGGTTACCTCCTGCAACACCATGCAGAGCCTTTCAAAACCCATGCCCGTATCCACATGTTTGCTCGGAAGCTCTTCAAGGCTTCCGTTGGCCTTCCGGTTGTATTGAATGAACACCAGGTTCCAGATCTCAATCACCAGGGGATGATCCATGTTGACCAGTTCGCTGCCGGCCATTTTTTCCCGCTCTTCAGAAGGCCGCAGGTCAATGTGGATCTCTGAACAGGGACCGCAGGGTCCTGTGTCCCCCATCTCCCAGAAATTATCTTTTTTACTCCCGTTCAGGATGCGTTCCCGGGGGAGGTGTTTTTCCCAGAAACCGGCGGATTCGGCATCCCGTTCCAGCTGATCCCCGGTGCTTCCTTCAAAAACAGTCGCATATAACCGGTCGCCGGCGATCCCCATGCGCTCCACCAAAAATTCCCAGGCCCAGTCGATCGCTTCCTCCTTAAAATAATCTCCGAATGACCAGTTCCCCAGCATCTCAAACATGGTGTGGTGATAGGTATCCAGCCCCACCTCTTCCAGATCATTGTGCTTCCCCGAAACCCGCAGGCACTTTTGAGTATCGGCTACGCGCGGCCACTTAACCGGTTCATTTCCCAAAAACTGGTCTTTAAACTGGTTCATCCCGGCATTGGTAAACATCAGGGTGGGATCCCCCTTTACAACCATAGGGGCTGAATCAACGATCTGATGCCCTTTTTCCCTGAAAAAATCAAGGAAAGCTTTTCTTATCTCCTTGGATGTTCGCTTCATTCGATTCGTTTTGATCATACCGTTTTGTTAATTTTTCCCTTTGCTGGCTGAACAAGTTTTCTTTCTAAAAGTTATATACCTACATTTGCAGCCAAAAAATACGGCAGTTAAAAATTCTTGCAAAGTTACAGGTTTTAATTAATTTTGCTTATTGGAGAAAATAAAAAAATAGCCGGTACGCTATGGCCAAAAAGAAATACAAATTTAATCCCAGCACCTTAAGTTACGAACGGGTGGGGGTTTCGTTCAAAGAAAAGTTTAAAAAAATACTGACCTATTTCTCCAGCAGCCTTTCGCTGGCCATTGTTATGGTGGTGATCTTCCTCAATTTTTATGAAAGCCCCCGTTCCAAAAATCTGAAGCGGGAAAATCAGCGCCTGCTGACCCAGTATGAACTTATGTCACACGACCTTGACCGGATTGAAACGGTTCTGGAAGACCTTCAGGAACGTGACGACAACATTTACCGGGTCATTTTCGAATCAGAGCCCATCCCGGCTTCCATCCGGAAGGCCGGTTTTGGCGGAACCAACAAATATTCCCACCTCGAAAACCTCAACAATTCGGAGTTGATCATTGAAACGGCCCGAAAACTGGATGTGGTTGCAAAAGAAGCCTATATCCAGTCAAAGTCGTACGATGAGGTACTGAAGATGGCACTCAACAAAGAAAAGATGCTATCCAGCATTCCTGCCATCATGCCCGTTGCCAACGAAGATCTGAAACGAACGGCCAGTGGATGGGGCTACCGGATCCATCCCATTTACAAAGTGCGAAAATTCCATTACGGCATGGACTTTACAGCACCAACCGGAACGCCCATATACGCCACCGGCGATGGAGAAGTAACCGAGATCAAAGGTTCCAAGCGCAGCCATTCAGGGTATGGGCTTGTCATCAAAATTGATCACGGTTTCGGCTACGAAACCCTTTATGCCCATATGAATGGCTTTAATGTAAGAAAGGGCCAGAAAGTAAAACGGGGAGACATCATTGGTTTTGTTGGAAATACAGGCGGATCAACGGCCCCTCACCTGCATTACGAAGTGCACCGCAACGGCAGCGCTGTTAACCCGCAGTATTATTATTTTAAGGACCTTACGCCGCAGGAATATGAGCGGATGATCGCCATCTCCTCCAATATCGGGCAAACCCTTGATTAAAATAGTATCCTGGTGCCACAAAACGATTCCGGCATAGAAAAAGTTTTTCAAACCATTGGAGCGGTGGCGGAAATCATTGGTGTTACACCATCCACCATCCGCTATTGGGAAGACAATTTTCCCGAATTGGCTCCGCAAAAAAACAAAAAGGGGAACCGCCTGTTTACACCGGAGGATATTGAGACAGTAAAGCTGATCCATTACCTGGTCAAAACCCGGGGAATGACCATTAGGGGTGCCCGGAAGAAGCTGAAAGAGAACAAAGAAGAAACAGTTCAGAACTGGGAGATCGTTCAGCGGCTGCAGCTTATTAAAAAAGAGTTGCAGGAGATCAAAGCAAAAATGGAGGAGTAATAAAATGATGAAAATCAGGGAGATCACAGAATACCTTGAAGCAGCAGCACCTCCGGCACTGCAGGAATCGTATGACAATGCCGGATTGATTGTGGGAGATCCGGAAGCAGGGGTCAACGCGGCCCTGGTGACGGTTGATGTCACCGAAGAGGTTGTGGACGAAGCCATTCGGACCAAAGCCGGAATAATAATCGCCCATCACCCCATCATTTTTTCGGGTTTAAAAAAGATCACCGGTAAAAATTATGTAGAACGGACGGTTATTAAAGCCCTGAAAAACGACATAGCCATTTATGCTGCACATACCAATCTGGATGCCATTTCGGGAGGGGTCAATACCATTCTCTGCCAAAAACTGGGACTGCTCGACTGCCGCGTACTTCAACCTGCTACCGGGAAATTGAGGAAACTGGTGACCTTTATCCCATTCCGGGAAGCAGAGAAAGTCAAAAATGCCCTGTTCCAGGCCGGTGCCGGCCATATTGGTGGCTACGACTCCTGCGGCTACAACCTCGAAGGAACCGGCAGCTTCAGGGCTGGTGCGGAGACCAACCCTTATGCGGGGGAGATCGGAAAAATTCATTATGAACGCGAGATCCGGTTCGAGACCATCTTTCCTGCATGGCTTCAGAAAAAGGTCATCGGGGCGCTGTTGGATAGCCACCCCTACGAGGAGGCCGCTTACGATATCTATCCCCTGGAAAATGCCTTTGATCAAGCGGGTATGGGAATGACAGGAGTACTTCCCCACCCTTTTCAGGAAACGGAGTTTCTGGAACTGCTCAAAAAAACAGTGAAGGCCGGCTGCATAAAACACACCGCCCTGCTGGGGAAACCCGTGAAAAGAGTGGCCGTTTGCGGCGGATCCGGTTCATTCCTGCTCCATAACGCCATCGCCGCACAGGCCGATTTCTTTGTTTCATCGGATTTTAAATACCACCAGTTTTTCGATGCCGATAAAAAAATCGTCATTGCTGATACCGGACATTTTGAAACCGAACAGTTTACTAAAGAACTATTTTATAACCTCCTTACAAAAAAATTTCCTAAATTTGCAGTCCGGTTTTCAGAAGTGAATACAAATCCTGTGTTTTATTTCTGATCTGAATACTTGAATATAAAAGAATAACAAACAATGAACGCACCATTTACCAGGCAACAGGAAGATAAAGACATATCCGTTGAAGAGAAACTTCGCGCATTGTATGACTTGCAAAGTGTCGTGTCGGAAATCGACAAAATAAAAACCCTCCGGGGAGAACTCCCGCTGGAGGTACAGGACCTGGAAGATGAGATTACCGGGCTGAGAACAAGACTTGTCAACCTTGAAGAGGAGATAAAAAACCTTGACACGGCCATTAACAATAAAAAAATTGCCATCAAGGAGTCGCAGGACCTCATCGCCAAATATACGGAACAACAAAACAATGTGCGGAACAACCGTGAATTCGACTCCCTTTCGAAGGAAATTGAATTTCAGAACCTTGAGATCGAGCTCTCGGAAAAAAGGATCAAAGAATTCACGGCAGAACTGGCCGGAAAAAAAGAGACGGTCGAGGCTTCCAAAACCCTTCTCAAAGAAAGGGAGGATGACCTTGAGAGAAAAAAGAGGGAGCTGAACGAAATTACCGAAGAGACCAAAATTGAAGAGGAAAAACTGAAGACCAAAGCAGAAAAAATTGAATCGTTCATTGAGCCCCGTTTGCTGACAGCTTTTAAACGAATTCGCAAAAATGCCCGTAACGGACTGGCGGTTGTAACTATCCAGCGGGATGCCTGCGGCGGTTGTTTCAACAAAATACCCCCGCAACGGCAAATGGATATTGCCAGCCGAAAAAAAATCATTGTATGTGAATATTGCGGCCGGATCCTCGTTGACCCGGATATTAATACGGTAGATGCCGAATAAATCCGGTGCCCTTTCATGAAAAAAATCCACTCCCTATTAGCACTGATTTTTGCCTGCACCGGTCTTCTTGCACAGGAAAAGCAGGATACCACCCACTGGAAGATTCAGGGACAGGCCTCGGTAAATTTCAGCCAGGTCGCTTTTTCAAACTGGGTGGCCGGAGGAAAAAACTCGGTATCCGGGGTTGGCTTTTTCCATTGGTATGCCGATTACCAAAAAGGAAAGACCCATTGGAAAAATGCATTAAAAACGGGGTACGGCCTTTTAAAAGAGGAAGGTTCCGGATTGACCAAGACGGACGACCGGCTGGAAATCCATTCCAAAGGGGGACTGGAATCAAAAAACAAGCACCTGCTTTACTCCGCTTATCTGAATTTTACCACGCAGTTTGCCCGGGGCTATAAAACACCCAACGCAACTGAAAAAATTTCGGACTTTTTTGCGCCGGCCTATCTCACGATTGCCGCCGGAATGGATTATCAGCCATCGTCGAACTTTTCGCTTTTTGTCATGCCGGTCTCGGGAAAATTAACGTTGGTCTTTGACGAAGAACTTTCAGCTGCCGGGGCTTTTGGGGTGGAAGAAGAGCGAAATGCCCGGATGGAATTCGGAGGCAGCCTGAAGAGTGAGTTCAAAACGCCGGTGGTCAAAAACGTCAACCTTTCCAGCTCGGTGGTTTTATTTTCGAATTATTTAAACAACCCTGAAAACATCGATGTCAATTGGGATCTGGAGTTAAACATGAAAATAAATGAATTCCTTTCGGCCAACTTTATGTCCACACTGATCTACGACCATGACATTTTGATTCCGCTGGGTGATGGGGAAACGTCCGGCCGGAGGATTCAGCTCAAACAGCTACTGGGGGTCGGGCTAAGTTATAACTTCTGATTTTTCGTTACCAGCTGCCCCCGGCACCACCGCCCCCAAAACCGCCCCCGCCAAAACCGCCAAAGCTGCCGCTGCCACTGGAAAAATTACTAAAAGACCCCGAACGGGAACCACCTCCGGACATCATTCCGAGGGCAATCCAGAACGGAAGGCTTTTCCCGGGGGAATAAACCCGACGGCGGCGGCCCCTGAGAAGGGGAAGGATCACGAAAATAAAAAGAAAAAAGAAAATCACCGGAAGCAACCCGCCGCCTTTCCTGGCATGGTGTTCCCGATAATAAGCGGCCGAATATTCACCACGGGTAATATCCATGATAACACTTATCCCATTCACCAGGCCCTGGTAGTATTGCCCCTCCCTGAAATGGGGTATCATTTCCGTATCAATGATATCCCCGTTAACAACGGCATCGGGCAAAACAGCCTCAAGGCCGTATCCCGTGGCAATAAAAACCTGTCCCCTCTCATTTCCTTTTTTTGGCTTCAGCAAAACAACAATTCCGTTATCTTTTCCTTTCTGACCAACCCCCCATTTTTCTCCGAGACGGAAAGCATAATCGCCCGGGTCATATCCCTGGAGGTCCTGAACAGTCACGACCAAAATCTGGGTGGAGGTTTCGCGGGCAAACTGCTCCAGGCTTTTTTCGAGGTTGTTGTATTCGTTTTGTTCCAGAATACCAGCAAAATCGTTCACCAGCCGGGGCGGCGAAGGCCGGTCAGGAATCTGAGCCATTAAAAATGTGGTTCCCAGCAGGGCTATGGTAAGTAGAATGATTCGTTTCATCTGTATATTTTTTTACTATTCCTTTTCTCCGAAGGATATCTCGTCGGACAACTCATTTACATCGTCTTTCTGGTAAGGGAAGTGCTCCTTCAATTGCTCTCCCGCACGCAAAATCCCCGCTGATAGTCCACCAGAGAAATCCCCTTCCCTGAAATACGCAGCCATCTCTTTTTTGATATCCTCCCAGAAATTTTCCGGCACCTTTTGATTAATCCCGGCATCACCCAGGATGGCAAAGCGGTGATCCCTGATAGCAAGGTAAAACAATACGCCGTTGCGCAGTTCCGTTTTTTGCATGGCCAGCTTCTCAAAAACGGTTGCTGCCCGGTCGAGTACGTCGCCCCTGCAATGCATTTCAATATGCACCCGGATCTCTCCGGAGGTATTTAATTCCGCAGCCTGAATGGCATTGGTAATTTGCAGCTTATCCTTCTCTGAAAAATATTTGCGGACACTCATACTTTTAGATTTAAAACTGAACTTCAGGGGCTTCTTCGGCTCCCTGTTCCGATTCAAAATAGTCCTTTCGCTCAAACCCGAACCAGCCGGAATAGATCACCTGGGGAAATTTCCGGATATAGGCATTATAGGCCTGGGTGGTCTGGTTGAACTTTCTTCGCTCAACGGCAATCCTGTTTTCGGTTCCTTCAAGCTGCGCCTGCAGGTCCCTGAAATTCTGACTGGCTTTCAGGTCGGGATACCTTTCAACAACCACCATCAGCCGGCTCAGAGCCGAAGACAATCCCTGCTGCGCCTGATTAAAGCGTTCAATAGCTTCGGGAGAGAGGTTCTCCGGATCCACATTCACGGAGGTGGCCTTTGACCGGGCTTCAACAACACCGGTGAGGGTTTCCTGCTCATGCTCGGCATACCCCTTAACGGTACTCACCAAATTGGGTATAAGATCGGCCCTCCGCTGGTAGACATTTTCCACCTGGGACCACTGGGAGGTCACCTGTTCTTCCAGTTCAACCATTTTATTATAACCACATCCTGAAAAGAGAAATGCGGAAAAAATGGCAAGAAGAATTAAATGTATTCGTTTCATCCGATAAAAATTTTTAATTGTTTTCCTGTTTTGTTAATACCGGGGGTAAATTCCCTGTGGCCATCCCCGCATGAAAAGCGATCCATCCTTTAAGATGGTTGCATCCATGCTCGTTCATTCGCCCTGTTTTTACAAATATCCAAAAAAGAACGGAAAAATCCCTCCGAAAATCGGGGAAAGTACCCTGAGGAGCGGTAAATGGCTGTAAAGTATTTTTATTGCCGGAAGAGGAGGTCATAAAACCGTCCGATTTCGTGCTTTAATTCTTCCACCCCAATGCTGCGGCTTTTCCGGATAGCTTCCCGGCCTTCGAAAAAGACAAGAATGGTCGGTGCTGAAAAAACCCGGTGTTGTCCGGCAATTTCGGGCAGGAGATCCAGTTTAACGTAAGCCAGCTTCATCCGGGGAAAATGGGTCCGGTTCATCGCTTCCACTTTTGGCTTCAGCACCTTGCAAACATTACAGGTGTCGGTTGAAAAATAACCCAAAAGTGCCGGTTCATTTTTCATCCGCTCAAATTCAGCTTCCGATTGAATTTCCAAAAACATAAACCCTTTGTTTATCGAATAAATTTAAAAACATTACCGGCAAACAGGAAGAAAAATTCCGGAAATCTCCTTTTGCCAGGAAGTAACCCGGTTCCTGATCTTATCTTTCCCTGACCCGGGCAGAGGATGTCTCATTCATCTGCCCCTTCAAGCAGAACAACGGCAAGAGCCGAAACCCCCTCTTCCCGGCCTTCAAATCCCAGTTTTTCAGTGGTCGTTGCCTTCACTGAGATCCGCCCGGGACCGGTCTCCAATATCCCGGCCATCAAGGTTTCCATTTGAGGAATGTAGGTTTTGAGTTTGGGCTGCTGAAGGCAAACGGTGGCATCGAGGTTTACAAGCGAATACCCTTTTTTCCTGACAAGTCCGCAAGTCCGCTGCAGTAAAACTTTACTGTCCATGTTTTTAAATTCCGGATCAGTGTCGGGAAAATGGGTGCCGATATCTCCCAGTTTCAGTGCCCCCAGCAGGGCATCGCAAATGGCATGGATCAAAACATCGCCATCGGAATAGGCCACTGTCCCTTTTTTGTGGGGGATCCGCACACCTCCCAGCCATAACTGTTCACCTTCAGCAAGCCGGTGAACATCATAACCCTGTCCGATACGCAGGTTCATCAGCGCTGGTTTTCAAATGCATCCACATCGAAGGAAAGGGTAAACCGCAGGGTATTTTCCAAAGGATGATTCCGTTCGGTGGGTAAAAGGTATGAAAAGTCGAGGGCAAAAACATTCATGCGGAAGCCGGCACCAGCGGTCAAAAATTTCCGGTTCCCCTTGTTCTCATGTTCCCAGAAATAACCGCCCCTAAGGGCAAACTGGCTGTTGTACCAATATTCCACTCCTCCCGAGAGGTTAATCTCCTGTAACTCTTCACTGAATCCGCCCGGGGCATCCGAAAAAGAAGAAAAGATCCCGTCGATCACTGATTTATCGCGGTTAATTCCCCCTCCGGAGTAAATAACATCATCGTCATCATAATTATAAGTCGCTTTGGGCGGAGTGGGAACAAGCAGCTTATTCGCTTCAAAAGCAAAAGTGAAAGAGTTGTACTGATTCGGGCTGGTGGTATAAGCAGCCCCCAGTTTAAGAATGGTGGGGATAAAATCCTTTTCATTGCCGTCGGTATAGGATATTTTGCCCCCGATGTTCTGAATATTGATCCCGGCCGAAAAGATGTTGTCGTTCCGGTTGGCCCTGAACTCATTGAAAAAATAGAAAGCCACATCAGCGGCAAAGGTGTTCCCTGCCGATGTTTCCACACCGTTTACCATCTGCCCTGAGGTTAAATCGGAACGGATGTACCGGATAGCCACCGAACCCGAAAACATTTCTGAGAGCATCCGGGTATACCCGAAATCCAAAGCAAACTCATTGGGATTCACCGTCCGGAGTTCAACGCCGTAATCATCGGTGAAAGTTATATTTCCCAGGGAGAAATAGCGCAGTGAACTACTGATGGTCTGAACATCATCAATTTTTTTGTACCCCACCAGATAGGCCAGGTTAATATCATCCGCCAGGTTCACCAGCCAGGGGGAATAGGAGAGGCTGACACCCATTTCACTCTCTAAAAAAGCATATTTGGACGGATTCCAGTGCTGGGAAACCAAATCCGGGGTGGTCCCGACACCGGCATCTCCCATACCTCCTGCACGGGAGTCGGGTGTAATGGACAAAAACGGTACGCCGGTAGTAATGGTATTGGCACCGGATGTGTTTGCCTGGCCGTGCGACCTTTCAGCAATAAAAATGAGCGATAAACAAACAAAAATGATTGGAATGATTCTGATCATACTAATTTTAAATTGAGCGTTGCAAATATATAAATTGTAACGAATGGAACAATTATACCAAAATTAGAGAACGCACATTTTCCCCAAAAAGTACAGATCATTCCAAAAAAGTTAATAAAAAATCAACATTTTTCCGGAGCGGGAGGCAATGACCCCCGCCTCGTTTTGTGCGGAGATACGATAAATGTAAATCCCCTGTTCGGGTTTTACCCCCCGTTCATCCAAATCCCATCGCACAGGGCTCGTTAACTGATCACTGGAGGCAACCTGTGCCGAAAAAGCATCCACCTTCCGGCCGTATGGATCAAACACTTCAAAAAGTGCCTCCAGGGTACCGGCTCCCTGATTGTGTTCAAATGTAAAGTAGGTATACCCGTTCACCGGATTGGGATAATTATTCACCTCTGAAATCACAAACGCGCCGGAAACCTCAAATTCTATTTCGGCTTCGGTTGAATTATTAGCGACATCCCAGGCTTTTAACCTCAGGGTATGTTGGCCGGGAGAAAGATTCCGGAGCGGATAGCGGACCATTCCACTGGCGGTTTCGCCGGGGAGGGCGCTGTAAAAATCATTCAGCACCAATACATTGGAATAGTCGTCATCAATCACCGCGGTAATGTCATGCCCGATGCCGGTTCCCACGGTATTTATTCCGCTTTCATCGGAGATCTTTGCCAGCAGGGTGGGGTTTTTGCTTACCTGATCCCCCGGTTCAAAATCCGGCGAATCGAGGTACAATTCAATTTCCGGTCCCTGATTATCCGATATCTGATCGCCCGTTCCGCCGATATAAAAATCTTCAAAGGCTCCGTTTGCATCCGTTTCACCATTGGTGGCATAATAGATAATCTTCCCCTGCCCCAATTGGTATGAGATGTCTTTGGGAACAACAAAGCTGAAAGAGAATTCGCCATTGGTAACTGCTGCATTTCCCTTATAAATGATATTTTCCTGTACCTTGAAATCCATGGGGGCCTCCCCGCCGTTGCCCAGCGTTTTGGTGTACATTGCTTTATCAAAAACTGTAGGAATGATCTCCCCGGAAAAATTTTCCAGTTTGTCCCCGGAGGCATCGGCAATATACCCTGAAACAGTGACCTGTTGCAGCGCCCCCAGTGTATCCTGTTGGATGGAGACATCCCGCCCGTTGATCGTTGCTGTTATTACCCGGTGCTGGGGCACGGTCAGCCTCAGGGCAGGATCCGCCAACAAACTGAAACTTCGTTTGTTAACTGTATTAATGGTATTTACCTTTGCCAACCGCATGATATCCCCCATTCGCAAAATTCCGCCATTTTCATTTTTCTCAAAAACATACCGGTAGAAATTGCGGCTCAGCAAAAAATTGGAATAAGCAAAAACCAAGCGGGTGGTGGAGAACAGCCCGATCCCGCCCCCATTGGGATTCAACAGAATATATTCCCCTGCTGAGGTCTCATCTGCATCAAAACGGCTGAACTCACAGGTGGCCGTAACAAATACCGGCAGTTTTCCGGCATTCGTCCAGGAGTTAATATGACTGACATCCAGCACCTTTTCATCGGCTAAAAAACGTTCGTTGGCATGCCCCATATAATTGATCAGCAACACCCCATCCTTCACCCGCTCATTGATGGCTTCGGTAACCCCGGGATAGCGCTCTCCCCCCGGTCCGGCAACCTGTTCGAAGGCATCAAAATAAATCTTATCGGTTATTAATGCACGGTGGTTTTCATTAAGCAAATCGGTCAGCTTCTCCGAATCGGACATGTGGAGGTTCCCGTCTTCATCATCGGCAATAAAGCAAAGGGTATTCCGCCATTCCCCCAGGGCGTCAGCAGCATAATAATCCCTGATCTTTTCCACAACAAGACCTGCCTGGTAGGCAGTCGAAACGGGGATTCGCCCGACCCCCAGGTCCACGGCGCCGTCGTATACACTTTCCCCCGCATCCAGGATCACAAAATAGTCATCCGAAACAAACGAAGCCACGGGATTCAGGGAGTTTTCCGACTGAAACGTGGGAATAAATCCGGTATGTGCCGTGCCGGTGCCTCTGTTATCGTAGCTCCCATCCCCGAATAACAGGACATATTTCAGTCCCTGGGCACGGTCGTAAAACATTTTAATGAAATTGCGGATGCCGGTAGCACTTTTCCTCCCCGAGCTGAACTCATTGTATACTTTCTCCGAAGAGACCACCTCCACGCTCATTCCGTCATTGCTCCTGTGAAAATCAGCCAGGGCATTGGCGGCACTGAGAAAAAGGGGATGACTGATGATCAGGAATTCGGGCGTATCCAGCGCATGCAGGTTTTGATTTTCCACCTTCCCCACCCATTCAGGTTCGGGGAATGCCCCATCGGAATCGAAGGCAGCAAATTCCCTCAGCGCACCGGCCCCAACCCGGCCTTTGGCCACATTCCCCTCAAAAGAAAGCGGCACTGCCTTTACATTAAATACATCTGTTACATCCCACACCTTTACTTTGGAAGAACCGGTTTCGATAGAAAATTCCAGCACATTCCCATCCCCTAAAGAGGCGATGTCCCGGAAAAACAGTGCATCGTTCTCCAGTTTGATCTTCGCCCGGTAATTGATCCGGATGAAATCAAGCCAGGCCGAGGCATTCGAAGAACTTCCGGAATATTCCAGGGACAAATCAAGACTGCCCGGAGAGAGATCCGAAAGCGAAAATTCCGATTCCCGAAGGTCGGCATAACGAGAAGTGGCGTCGGAAGTATTAACACTGGAGAAATCAAGAGTTCCCAGACGGGATTGATTCGCAAAAACGGTCATTTGAGAGGAGAGCGAAGAGCGTGCAGCAGCTTTCACCTCTACTGAAACAGTGCCGGATGCGTCCGCTCCCGAAAGGTCAAAAGAAACATTTTTGGTACCTCCCCGGATGAAGCGGTCACTGAAATACTGTTTCCCCGACTGCAGTAAATTATATTCTTCCGTTTCATACAGATCATAGGCGTCGAAAGTGGATATGGAATGTGTCACCGCTCCTTCAGGTGCTTCGAGATTTTCAATCGCTTTGACCGGTCCGGAATCTTCCGTAATAAAGAAATACCCTTCCCCGCTGTAAGGGTTCAAAACGTGTTCAAACGTTTCTCCGTTTTGTCCGGGGAACCATTCGGCTGTTCCCGGGGCATAAAAGAACAGGCAGGACTCCCCCCTGTTTTCACCGTGCCAAACAGCCACCTGGGGCAGATCATCATAGGTAATATCCCCGGGATCTTCGGCCAGCAACATCCCCCCTGCCCCAAATACTTTCACCTCCGCAGGACTGGAAACACCCCACTCCTCCAGGGTAGAATAAGAAATTTTATAGATCCCTTCCCCGGATGTCCGGATTTTGTACCACTGCCCGTTTTGCAATACCGAACGCCCCTTCCATTCATTCAAATCAACAGTAGCAGCCTTCTGCCGTACAGGGATCTGCTTCAAAGCAAATTCCTTAAGAAGAAAAAGTTTGCCATCTCTTCGTACCACCGCCGGAAGCAAAACGTCGACCTTGTATGTCTCCCCTGCTTTAAATCTCTTTTGGGTGATCTCAAGCTTTTCCGGGATTTCTTCCATATCAGAAAATCCGGCGGGCGTTTCCATCGCTTCCAGTACCGGATCTTCAATCACAAAGCGCCATCCCCGGTTGGATGCCGGCAAGGTATAGGAACGGGCAAAAACAGGGATCCCGGAAGCGACATCCGGATAAACGGCATCAGGGAATGTTACGCCAAGGCGGTTTCCCCCGGGTGCTTCAGAAGCTTCAATTTTATGCCATTGAAGCAAAATCGACTCATCCCGGACATCATTCACAGAAAAACCAACAGCAATCACGGACAACAGGAAAAAAAATCGCTTCATTATAAACCGACAAATTTGTACATCATTAAACGCCTTCAAAAAATAAATATTGCAGGCAAAAAATTAGAAGAAAACAATTATTTTTGTAAATTAGAAAGCAAAGATATACAAGCAAACGGAAAATCCTGCAAATTAATACTCCGGCAAAACAATAAGAACAAAACAAATCAGTTATATTTGAGACAATTATTATTAAAGGGAGCGGGGATATAACAAACACCAAAGAATGTGAATTCCAGGCATTTTGATCATCCCCGGGGTACTCCCGGCGATAAACAAAAGACTGAACCGTTTGCGTATTAATTTTTAAAAACAATGCAAAAAACAGCTTTAATCCAGTGGAAAAAATTAAATACCATGAAGCTTAAGACCATTTCTTTCCTGCTTTTAACCGGATTAATTTCCGGGTGTGGATTGTTCGGAGACCGCGGTGCTAATACCTCACGCACCACCGGCTGGGAATACAATTCAGAAGAAACAGGCAATATTCCTTACCTTTCGGGATACGAACAGGAAACCGGCCCGGGCCTGGTTTTTATTCAGGGAGGTACTTTTACCATGGGACGCGTGGAGGAGGATGTTATGTACCAATGGGATAATCATCCCCGGAGGGTAACGGTGGCCTCATTCTACATGGATGAGACCGAAGTATCCAACCAGGATTACCGGGAATATACCCACTGGCTGAGCCGGGTATACCCCAATGACCGTGAAAAATTAAAAGCGGCCGAACCCGACAGTTCAGTCTGGAGGGAGGAGCTGGCCTACAACGAGCCATACGTGAATAACTATTTCAGGCATCCGGCCTACAGCGATTACCCGGTGGTGGGTGTAAGCTGGGAACAGGCAGAAGCTTATTGTTCATGGAGAACGGACCGGGTGAATGAAAAAATCCTGGTGGAACGGGGAATTTTACAACACGATCCGGAACAGACAGGCCAGAGCGTCTTTACAACCGACAGCTACCTGGCAGGTCTTTACCAGGGAACGGAGGGAGAAGATCCGCCGGAAATGCCCGACGGAACAACCCGCCGGGTAAAATGGGAAGACGGGATCATGCTGCCCAGGTACCGGTTGCCCACCGAAGCCGAATGGGAATATGCTGCCTACGGATTGATCGGAAATGTGGAAGATGAAGTGCTCACCGACCGTAAAATTTATCCATGGAACGGCGCCTACCTGCGGGAAGACCGCAGAAAAGAAAAAGGCCGTCTTAAAGCCAACTTTATCCGTGGCCGGGGGGATTTGATGGGCATGGCCGGAGCACTGAATGACAATGCCGATATTACCGCCCCGGTGTTTTCCTACAGTCCGAACGATTATGGTCTTTTCTGTATGGCAGGCAATGTGAACGAATGGGTGGGGGATGTTTACCGCCCCCAGTCCTTCCTGGATGTTGAGGAATTTCAACCTTTCAGGGGAAATGTGATCACGGAATACCAGCGCGATGCCAATGGAGAACTGATCCGGAATGAATATGGTGAACTGGTGAAAGATACCATTGCTGACTACCGGAATTTTGAAGATGGCAGCACTAACTCCCAGATTGTGGAATCAGGCGACTGGAATGCCGCCGAAAACATAGACACGGATGAAATGTATATCCAGGATGAGCGCCAGGGGTTCTTCTCTTCACTGATCACCGATGAAGTGCGGGTCTACAAAGGCGGCTCCTGGAAAGACAGACCCTACTGGCTGGTCCCCGGAACAAGAAGGTACCTTGAACAAACCAAGGCAAAGGCCGATTTGGGATTCCGGTGTGCCATGACCCGTGTTGGAAGTCCGGAAGGTTTTTAATCGCCAATTATACAACCGTTTTAAGCAGGAAGAATCTCTTACGGGCAGGTTTTGTCTCACCCGTTTGAACGGCAACCTTCCAGAAGGGCGCGAAGGCTCGCGCCTCCTTTTTATTTATACATTATTTTCAATCCACCGGGTTGCATCAAGTTCCATCGCTCACGAAAATGACAACAGAAACGCTTTACCGTATTTTTCAAAATCACCCCCGGATCGTTACCGACAGCAGAAAAATTGAGAAAGGGGCCATTTTCTTTGCATTGAAAGGAGAACGGTTTGACGGGAACAAATTTGTGGGGGATGCCCTCCGGAAAGGGGCCGCCCTTGCCGTTACTGACGAGCCAGCTTTTCATCAGCCCGGGAAGACCCTGCTGGTGGCGGATGTGCTGCAAACCCTTCAGGAACTGGCCCTGTTTCACCGGAAAGCACTGGGCATTCCTGTGCTGGCCATCACGGGCTCCAACGGAAAAACCACCACCAAGGAGTTGATCGCCGCCGTCCTGTCAAAAAAATTCCGGGTTACTTTTACAGAGGGAAATTTTAACAACCATGTCGGGCTCCCTTTAACGCTCCTTCGCATGAACGAAAAGACGGATATCGGCGTGGTTGAAATGGGTGCCAATCACCAGGGGGAAATTGCACAGCTCTGTTCCATTGCTGACCCCGATTTCGGAATTATCACCAACATCGGACGTGCCCACCTCGAAGGGTTCGGCTCTTTAGAGATCATCAAACAAACGAAAGCTGAATTATACCGGTATCTTGAGAAAAAAAACGGAACCGTTTTCTATAACCGCAACAATCCCGTTCTTTCAGGTCTCCTGCAGGAAATCAGCCACACGGTCAGCTATGGGGGGAACGGAGCAGATCTTCCAGGCGAACTCCTTCGTTCCGTCCCCTTCATTCAGGCAAAAGCCCGTTTCCCGGAAGGGGATATCCTGCTGAAAACAAATCTCCCCGGAGATTATAATTTCGAGAATGTGATGGCGGCGGCTTGCATTGGTTCCTATTTTGGCGTTGACCCCTGGCAGATCCGCGAAGCAATCAATGATTACCGCCCCACCAATAACCGTTCCCAGTTAATCGAAAAAAACGACCTGAAAATAGTGATGGATGCTTACAATGCCAATCCAACCAGCATGCAGGCATCCATTGAAAGTTTTGTTTCCGCTTTTCCCGTCCCCCGGTATTTAATCCTGGGGGATATGCTCGAACTGGGCAAAGAATCCCTTTCCGAACACAAGGCCATTGTTGAACAAATAAAAAAACACCCCTTTGCGGAGGTGTTCCTTGTAGGGCCGGCTTTTTCAGAAGCTGCAAAAGATGCCTCGCTGAATACATTTGAGGCTGCAGAATCGCTCGGGACCTACCTTTCGGAGCACCCCATAAAAAAAGGATCCCTTTTAATCAAAGGATCCCGGGGTATTCAACTTGAAAAAGTCCTTGAATTTCTCTGACGGCCCCGCCCCTTTCCGGGGAAGCCCGGAAATTTAGTTAGCTTCAGGTTTTTCAACATTCAGCACATCAGCAATGGCTTTTTCAAAAGTAGCCTTTGGCAACGCTCCCATAGCCATTTGCGGTTGTCCCTCCACAGGCACAAACAAAAGCGAAGGAATGCTTTGTATCCCGAACATACCTGCCAGCTCCTGCTCCTGCTCGGTATCCACCTTGTAAATAACAATCTTGTCTCCGTACTCTGCCTGGAGTTCCTCAAGTACCGGGGCAACCATTTTACACGGCTGACACCAGTCAGCATAAAAATCAATCAAACAGGGCACTGAACCTTCGTATTTCCACTCCTTATTCTCTTCGAAGTTAAATACTTTCTCCTTAAAAGTCTCTTTTGTCAAAAATTCCAACATATGAATAAAAATTTAAATCATTTACATATTTAAAAATGTCGATATTTAGGGTCCAAAGATAATGCCATTTAATCTTGCACGCAAATTAACGCCGAATTCATCCAAATAATTGTAATTTTGTCACCGTTTTTTCCGGAAGTGACAGAAAATTTTAACATCTGTTCCAATTTTGGCAGAAACAGCCCAAGGGCCGCCGGAACAAAACGCCGGAAGGGGACCCTAACGGGTCCTGCAAAGGGCCCTTTGTTTCCGGTTTTTTTATTGGCTTTTAATCAAGGGATTCATAAATTTAGCAAATGGTTGAACATCTCAACAACGAAATATTTAAACAAATTACGGAAGTTGCCACAAAAACCGGGCAGGAGACCTATGTTGTTGGCGGCTATGTCAGGGATCTTTTTTTAAAGCGTCCGTCTAAAGACATCGATATTGTCACGCTGGGGAGTGGCATCCGGTTGGCCGAAGAGGTGGCAAAAATGTTAAAACCCCGCCCGCGGGTAACCGTTTTTAAAAATTTCGGGACGGCACAGTTGAAATTTAAAAACTTCGAAGTTGAATTTGTCAGTGCCCGGAAAGAGTCGTACCGCCATGATTCCCGGAAACCGGATGTGGAGCAGGGAACGCTGGAAGATGATCAGAACCGGAGGGATTTTACCATCAACGCCCTGGCGATTGGATTGAATCCATCCAATCATGGAAAATTGATGGATCCCTTTAACGGGCTCAGGGATCTGAAGGAAAAGATCATCCGGACCCCCCTGGATCCCTCGCTCACCTTTTCGGATGACCCCTTACGGATGATGCGGGCCATTCGATTTTCCACCCAGCTGGATTTTGAGATCGCCCCACAGACCCTGCAGGCAATTGCCGGAAACAGGGAACGCATAAAGATTGTATCTGCCGAACGCATCGCCGATGAAATCAATAAAATAATGCTTGCCCCGAAGCCATCCGGCGGGTTTAAACTCCTGGAGGAAACGGGACTCCTGAAAATTATTTTTCCCGAACTGTATCGATTAAAAGGGGTGGATGTCGTCAACGGAACAGCTCATAAGGATAATTTTTATCATACCCTGGAAGTCCTGGACCGCATTGCTCCCAGGACCGGTAATCTGTGGCTCCGGTGGGCTGCATTGCTGCACGATATTGCCAAACCGGCGACAAAAAAATATGTAAAGGGCCAGGGATGGACCTTTCATTCGCACAACTTCCTTGGCGGAAAAATGGTCCCCAAAATTTTCAAAAAACTAAAACTTCCGCTCAATGAAAAAATGAAATTCGTGCAGAAGATGGTCAACCTGCACATGCGACCGATTGTCCTTTCGGAAGATGAAGTGACCGATTCTGCTGTTCGACGGCTCCTTTTTGAGGCGGGCGACGAAATTGATGACCTGATGACCCTTTGCGAAGCGGACATCACTTCGAAAAATCCGCAAAAAGTCAAGCGGTACATGAAAAATTTCAAAATTGTGCGGCGCAAATTAAAAGAGATCGAAGAGAAAGATGCCATCCGTAATTTTCAGCCGCCGGTTTCCGGTGAAGTCATTATGGAAACATTCGGAATTCCCCCCTCCCGGGAAGTGGGCATCATAAAAGACGCCATTAAAGAAGCGATTCTGGAGGGAGAGATCCGGAACAATTTTGATGAAGCCTACGCGCTGATGTTAAAAAAAGCAGCGGAACTCGGGCTGAAAAGAAAGGATCAGTAACCCTTTTTCAACTTCAGCAGAACGGGCAAATGATCACTGAACCCCCCGGAATACTGATAGCCGGTGTAGGCCCGTTTGGTTTTCAGTCCCCCGTACCGTTCATCCTTCTCCAGCAAAAAGGGAAGCCGGACGATCTGAGCCCATTCGCTTTTTGTATACACCCCTTCGGGCGCATCAAGAAGGGAGGAAGAAACCATGATCTGATCGAATACGGACCACTGCGACCGGTACTTAATGGTACCCAAATCATTCTCTTCCCAGGGAGCGGAGAGATTCAGGATCGCCGTGACGGGGGCTTCTGCTACCGGTTTTGCCCCGAGGTGCCGGCGAATGCTTTCATCCCCGGGGGCATCGTTGAAATCGCCCAGAACAATCACCTTCGCAGCCGGATATTTCTTAAGCTTCCGGTCCAAATGGGAACGCAACGTTTTGGCAGCCAGGTTGCGCAGGGGTTGTGTTTCCAGGTATCCATCATACCTCGAAGGCCAGTGATTCACAAAAAAATGCAGTGTATCGGTCTCCCCAACGATCCCCGACAGGTATAGGATCTCCCGGGTTTTTACCACCGAGTCATCCCTGCCGGTCAGCGGGATATACTCGTAACGCAGGGGGTAAAAGGCCGATTCATTGTACAGTAGGGCCACATCAATGCCGCGGTCATCCGGCGACTCTTTATGAATGATTTGGTAGGGGTATGCTTTCAGGGGGGTATTCCGGATCAGGCATTCCAGCACATAACGATTCTCAACTTCGCACAAACCAATCACGGCCGGAGGTTCCCAGCCGGCAGCATTCAACAGCACCTTCGAAAGGTTCATTATTTTTTCTTGAAAACGGGGGTAAGTCCAATGCCGGTCGCCGCCGGGCGTAAAATCCTCATCCAGGGTCTCCGGGTCATCTTTCAGATCAAACAAATTTTCGACATTGTAAAACATGACCGCCCATTCCCCTGTCCGGTTCTGAGCAACGCAATGAACCGAAAAGACAAAAAAACAGCCCAGGAAAAGGAAAAAATCAATCTTCCTCTTTTTTCTTTTTTTCGAGTCGCTCATATGCTCCCAGGTCGGGACCATCGTCGGCAAAGCGGTCCCTGTTCATAATATCCGCCGGACAGATCCGGGCAAAGGCAGGGTCGCCGATATCTTTGGCTGCAGAAAGCGTATCGAGGGCGTAGTTGAGGTCATCGTAGGGATCCACAAACCGGGGATCGTTTTCACTGCCCTTCCAGACATTCTCAAAGTGCGTATTATCAGAAATATCAAAAGTATCGGGCACCTGAACAATGCAGTGATCAAACAGGTAATTAAAGGTATTCTTCCCGTTATTCCCCAGTTCAATCTCATTCCGGTTGTTGCCGTATACGATCGAGTTTCCGAAGAGGGCTTTCTCCAGGTCACCGGTATGGGTTATCTTTGATCCATCCGACTGCTCAATGACCAGCATATTTGAAAGCACCAGGGATGCCGTTGTCCGGGCCCGGCTTGAATAGTTGCCCCAGAAATTGGCAATGGTGGTATGGTAAAATTCATACTCCCCTCCCACCAGCAAAGCGGCAGCATAAAAGCCGCAGTTGGCAATCAAATTGTTGCATCCCCTGATCTTTGATTTCAGGGCAAAAAGCCCGGCATAAGCCATGTTCTCAATGCGCGTATTGGAGAGTTCCAGTGATGCATAACCTTCATGCTCGATCGTACCCACCTGCAAACCAATGTTGGCATTTTTTATAACGGTATGATTAAAAACGTTGTCATGACTGCCCGAATAGAGAACGATCCCGTTCCACTGATCGGGGATATTTTTATAACTCTCTTCCAGCCGGTCGGATAAAAAGGAGATGGGCTCCTGAGCCGTTCCTTCGGCTTTGATATTCCCTTTCACATAGAGTCCCGCCCCTTTGTGAAAATGAATCCGGGTTCCCGGCTCGATGGTAAGGGTGGAAGTGCTGTCAATGTAAGCATAATCATAAACCAGGTAGGGCTTTTCTGAAGTCCAGGTGGTTGTTTGAATATTTTGCCCTTTGATCAGCTTAAAATCCTGCCCGTAGGCAATAAGCCCCACCTCCTGAATGTTGGCGTTGGTTGTAAACTCAATGGAATCCTGAACCACCATGGGGGTGTTCTGGCCATTCGGGTCGACGGTTACTTCAACAAAAACAAAAATACTGTCATGTGCCGGAACCTCTACTTCATAAGCTTCATTGGTGGACTCCCCGTCAACATTCAGCCGGAAATTGGAAAAATCCCCTCCAGCTACACGGATTCGCGAGATCAATACATTTTCATCGTAAGGATTATAAATTTTCAGGTGCTGGGTGGTTGAACCGATGGTGGTGAAAATGGTATCAAACATGACCGTATCTGCCGAAAACTGAAGCTGTGCATCGGGCGAATTTAAATACCCCTCATCCTCACATGATAAAAAGGATCCCATGACCAGGATTGCCACAAATATTTGAAACAGATATCTGATCAACTTTTTGGTTTTTGTTATAACAACGAAAATAAAAAAATCTTATTACTGCAAAGATAAAAATCAATTTACAATTTTTAACATTTATTTACAAATATTGCCTCCCCGTTGCACTTTTTTTTGAAATGAGCATCAAACCGGCGAAGGTAATGAGTCCGTTCAATATCAGCAATTCAAAACCGAACCGGTATCCGTTGAACATTTCCTCCGAAAAGGTGGAAATAAAAAAACAAATGACAGGAGATGCCACAGCCACGAGAGGCACCCACCGTTCAGTGACCTTCCGTGAGGTAAACATCCCAAAAACAAACAATCCGAGAATGGGACCGTAGGTATAACCGGCCACCTTAAAAACCGCAATAACAATGCTTTCGTCGCTAATGGCCCGGAAGGCGAGAATGACAATAACCAGCAATGCGGAAAACAGCAGGTGCACATATTTTCTCATCCGCTGCTTTTTGGGTTCCGCGTAGGCCTCAATTTTTAAGAAATCAACACTGAAAGCGGTGGTCATGGCGGTAAGGGCTGAATCGGCGCTTGAGTAGGCAGCGGCTGTAATGCCCAGCAAAAAGGCAATTCCAACGGGCAATCCCAGATGATTCAGGGCGATCAGCGGGTAAAGATCATCGCTCTTTTCGGGGATTCCGATCCCGGTTTCCGCTGCAAAAATGTAGAGCAAAACACCCAGGCATAAAAAGAGAAAAACCACCGCCAAAAACGAAAAACTAAAGACGATCATGTTTTTTTGGGCCTCCCGTTTATTTTTACAGGTCAGGTTTTTTTGCATCATATCCTGGTCCATTCCGACCATGACAACCGTTATGAACATCCCGGAGAAAAACTGTTTGAAAAAGTTATGTCCGGTCCGCCAGTCCCGGAAAAACACCTTTGAGTAGGAATGGGATGTAATTCGCTCCGCCAGTCCCCCGGCATCAAGGTCCAGGGTCCGCGAAATAGCCACAATGGTAAACACCACGGCACTGACCAAAAAAAACGTTTGCAGCGTATCGGTCCAGACAATGGTTTTAATGCCTCCCCTGAAGGTATAAATCCAGATAAGCACAATGGTTACAATGACCGTGATGCTAAAGGGAATATTGAAAGCATCAAAAAATGCGATCTGAAGCACGGTAGCCACCAGATAGAGCCGGAATGCTGCCCCAATGAGTTTGGAGACCAGAAAAAAGAACGATCCGGTTTTGTAGGAATATCCTCCGAACCGCTGGTCAAGAAAGGTGTAGATAGAAACAAGGTTCAGCCGGTAGTAAAGCGGAATTAAAAAACCGGCAATCAGCCAGTACCCGATGATATTTCCGAGGACAAACTGCAGATACGAAAAAGCAGAATTACCCACTTCTCCGGGAACAGAAATAAAAGTAACCCCCGAGAGGGTAGCCCCGATCATTCCAAAAGCGACGACAAACCAGGGCGATTTCCGGTTGGCATTGAAAAAAGAGCGGGTGTCGGCATTCCGGCCGGTAAACCAGGAAATGCCGATCAATACCAGAAAATAACCGATCACCAAACCAATAACAAGGAAAGGACTCATACAGGATTCACTCAAAATCGGGGTACAACAAATAATTTCTTCGCAACCGTTTGTAATTTTCGAGGGCGGGTTGCCACTGCGCCTCTATTTCCTGCTCACTCATTCCCTCCCTGATCTGCAAAATCAGCTGGTCGGTCCCGGCAAGCAGGTTCAGCCAGCTTTCCCTCAGCAAAAAATCCGCTTCCTTTTCAAAACGGTGGTAAAAATCGAGAAAATAGCGCAGGGTAAAGGGGGGGATTGCTTCCAGGGAACGAAGGTCGGTCCCGTAACAGGGTTGCCCTTCATTTTTGGGGTTGTCGGCCACCCCCGGAATGGGCTCCGGGGTGAAGACAAAGTCACCCAGTGATGGATCGGTTCCTCCCACCACCTGAAAAGGGAACGGGGTTCCCCGTCCGATGCTCACACTGGTAGCCTCAAAAAAGCAGAGGGATGGATAAAGCCGCACCGCCCGGTCGTTGGGCAAATTGGGGGAAGGATCCACGGGCAGGGAATACCGCATGTTATGGGAATAATTTCTGACAGGCACCACGGTCAGGTCACATTTTCGCGGAGCCTCATGCCAGTGTTCACCATTGATCATCAATGCCAGTTCCCCCACCGTGCAGCCATGCACCACCGGAATGGGATGCATTCCCACAAACGATTGAAAGGCGGGTTCCAGCACCGGGCCGGCCACGTAATCTCCGTTGGGGTTGGGACGATCCAGCACAATCAGCGGCAGATCCGCCTCCGCACAGGCCTCCATTACCAGGTGCAGCGTGGATATGTAGGTATAAAAACGACAGCCGACATCCTGGATATCAAAAACAACCACATCCAGGTCGTCGAGGTGGGCCGGTGTTGGTTTCCGGATCTCCCCGTAAAGGGAAACAACCGGAATCCCGGTGGCAGCATCCCTGCCATCTTCAATCTTTTTACCGGCCGAAGCATTGCCCCGGAATCCGTGTTCGGGCGCAAATATTCGTGCTACCGCAATACCCTCCTGTAATAAGAAATCGACCAAATGCCTTTCTCCCTTCACGGAAGTTTGATTGACCACCACCCCGGTCCGCTTTCCCTTCAGCAGGGGCAGGTATTTCTGAGGCTGCTCAGCTCCTGTCTTCAGACCACCAGCGGCATCTCCCGCGCAGGACAAGGCCAGCAGAGACAATAAAAAAAATGAAAAATACTTGCGCATATATTTTTTTGCTTGCTAAAATACCATTTGATTTCCCGAAAAAAGAAAATCAATCCCATTTTTCCGGCATCTCCTGAAGGGAAACGCTCCTTTCAAAAAGAATTTCAGGATTTTACCTGCCGGAGGATTTTCTCCGGTTTTTTGGTTGATTTCCTCCGGGGTGACGCCGCTTGGAGGACGGCCTGTCTCCGCTTTTTTCCACGCGCCCTTTTCCACCGGGTTTCCTACGGGGGGTACTCATTTTCCATGCAGGACCTTCTCCGACACCTTCAGGCAACGGAAGCTTAATGACCTCCCTTTCGATCAACCTTTCAATTTGATGAAATTTCCCCATCTCCTTGTCGTTTACAAGTGTCAAGGCCACACCGGTGGCATCGGCACGTGCTGTTCTGCCTACCCGGTGGACATAATCCTCCGCATCGTGAGGAACATCATAATTGATGATCAAATGGATCTCCTTGATGTCAATGCCCCGGCTCAGGACATCGGTAGCAACAAGAATCCGGATCCTGCGAGCCTTAAATGCCTGCAGCACTTTCTCCCGTTCGGTTTGCTCCAGGTCGGAAGATATGGCTTCGGCCGCAAATTTGCTCTTCTTCAGTGAGCGGGCCAGTTCCGTAACTTTCTTTTTGGTAGAACAAAAAACCAGAATGCTGCTATAATCCGGATTGTCTGCGATCAGTGAATGGATCAAACCAATCTTTTGGCGCTCGTAACAGGGATAAACCGCCTGTAAAACCCCTGCTGCCGGTTTCGACATGGCAATGTTAATTTCAACCGGATGGTGCAGGATCTGTGAGGCGAGTTTTCTTATTTTGGGGGC